>CABVDL010000010.1 GCA_902497035.1 uncultured Prevotella sp. | reverse complement strand
CAGAGACTGTCATCTGCCAGATCCGCGTTATCTGCGTGAGGAACTCTCGCTGGCGTGGGTAAAAGGTCTTTCCAAGGGCTGGTGGCCGGCACCAGGCCGGCCACTACACTGTCACCGATGAAGCATAGCTCCATGAGGAGCTAAAGTATGTACGTGACTATTTTCCAATAAACTTATGTCCGATTCAGGGTGATGCATTGACGAAGTCGGGAAATATTCCGAAAAGGCGTGTAACACAAAAGCGGCACCGTCCTGTGGGGAACGATGCCGCTTTTGCACACCTTATAAGTAATAAGGTGTCTTTTGTATGGTGAGGCGTGCGTGACGATACGCCTTATTATTTGATGATGCCCTGGTCGACGAATATTTTCTTCAGCGCCATCACGCCGCGCTCCACCTGCTCCTTGGTATGGGTTGCCATGAGGGCGAAACGCACGAGTGTGTCCTGCGGGGCGCAGGCTGGAGGAATGACGGGGTTGATGAACACGCCGGCGTCGAAAGCCAGTTTGGTAACCAGGAACGTCTTGGTGTCGTCGCGCACATAGAGCGGGATGATGGGGCTCTCGGTCTCTCCTATCTCGAAGCCCTCCTCGCGGAAGCGCTTCAGGGCATAGTTGGTGACATCCCACAGGTGCTGGCGGCGCTCGGGCTCGTTCTGGATAATGTGAAGCGCCTCAAGGGCACAGGCCGTTGCGGCGGGCGTGTCGCTGGCCGAGAAGATATAGGTGCGTGAGGTGTGGCGCAGGTAGTTGATGATGTCCCAGTCGGCAGCTATGAAGCCGCCAATCGAGGCCAGGCTTTTCGAGAAGGTGCCCATGATGAGGTCGATGTCATCCTGCAGTCCGAAATGGTGGCAGACACCGCGGCCCTGGTCGCCAAAAACACCGAGGCCGTGGGCCTCGTCAACCATGATGGAACAGTTGTACTTATGCTTCAGCTCAACGATCTCGGGAAGCTTGGCCAGGTCACCCTCCATGGAGAACACGCCGTCAACGACTATCAGCTTGATGGCCTCATGGGGCAGACGCTTCAGCACGCGCTCAAGGTCTTCCATGTCGTTGTGCTTGTAGTGCAGCTGTGTGGCGAAGCTCAGGCGGCGGCCGTCAACGATTGACGCGTGGTCGCGGTCGTCGCAGATGAGGTAGTCGCCACGGCCCACAATGGTGGGAATGACACCCGAGTTGACAGTGAAGCCGGTGCTGAAGCACAGGGCGTCATCCTTATGCTCATAGGCCGCCAGTTCTTTCTCGAGCTGTACATGAATGTCAAGCGTGCCGTTGAGGAAACGGCTGCCGGCGCAGCCGGAACCATACTTGTCGAGTGCGGCCTTGCCCGCATCAATGATGCGCTGGTCGCCCGTAAGCCCCGTATAGGCGTTGCTGCCGAACATGAGTATCTTGCGGCCGCCCATGATGACCTCAGGGCCTTGCTTGCTGGTAATCTCTCTGAAATAGGGATATACACCTTCTTCCATGTACCTCTGCGGTACACGATAATGCTTGTATTTTTCTGTTAACTGTCCCATTATGAATGGTTTCTTTATTAAATAGCTATAGTTATTCCACCTATTGTATAGACTGCAAAGTTACAAAAAAGAACTTATTTGACGAACATTATCGTCAAGAAAATACTAAAAAGACAAAAAATAATCGCCCATCCGCGTTGTTTTGGAGAAAACAGGCTATATTTGCAAAGCAATTTCGACAGATATATGAAACAGAAAATCCTTTTCATTATCAATCCAATATCGGGCACGGTGAGCAAGGCAGGCATCCCCGAGGCCATCAGTAAATATCTGGACAAGGACAAGTTCGACTACTATATTGCTGAGACCACCCACCCGGGGCATGCCCATGAGCTGGCGGCTGATGCGGCGCGTGACCATTTCGCCGTTGTGGTGGCCATCGGCGGCGACGGCACGGTGAACGAGGTGGGCAGCGCCCTGACGCATACCGGCACGGCGATGGCCATCATTCCTTGCGGGTCGGGCAACGGACTGGCGCGGCATCTCCTGATTCCGCTCAATGTGAGGCGCAGCATCGAGGTCATCAACGCCTGTGAGATACACGACCTGGATTACGGTGTCATCAACGAGCATAAGTTCTTCTGCACCTGCGGCATGGGCTTCGATGCCTTCATCAGCTTTAAGTTTGCCGAAGCGGGAAAACGCGGCCCCATCACCTATGTACAGCAAATTCTGGAGAAGGGACTGTCGTATAAGCCCGAGACCTACGAGCTGGAGACCGAGGAGGAGTCAAGGCGTTACAAGGCCTTCCTCATTTCCATTGCCAATGCCTCGCAGTATGGCAACAATGCCTATATAGCCCCTCAGGCCAGCATGAGCGACGGACTGATGGATGTGGTTATCATGGAGCCGTTTGATATCATTGAGGCGCCGCAGATAGCCATAGACATGTTCAGTAAGACGCTCGACAAGAGTTCCCGTATACGCTCGTTCCGCACCAAGCATCTTCGTATTCATCGCTCTTCGTCCGGCCCTATCCACTATGACGGTGAGCCTGTGATGACGGGACCCGATATTGACGTGGCCATCAAGGAGAAAGGCATCAGGATAGTGGTCAATCCTGACGGCAACCGCGACCTGCGCAAGCCCAACGCCATCCAGACGGCCGCCGCCGACCTCTTCAATGAGCTTAACGCCATTCGCGACGACATCGCCAAGAAGACGCGCAAGGGTCTGAAGTTGAGTAAAATCATACAAAAGAAGTTGGAAGACAACCTGCCGCCCATCTGATGAGACGGTCAATGCTGCGTCTTCCTCCTTATATATAAAAATAGGTGTGAGACATTGCCTGAAGTGGGGAAATCGCTGATTTTTGGCCGATAACAGAGAAAAAAGGCCAAATAAATTTCATTATAACAAGGGAAATTTGTAATTTTGCATCCCCGAAAAGATAGTCGAAAAACAAGATATAAACAAAAGATATTTTCCACAGATGACAAAAGCAGATATCATTAGTGAGATTACTGAAAAGACCGGCCTCCAGAAAAAGGAAGTCGCAGTGGTAATAGAGAGCTTCATGGACACCGTGAAGCGTTGCATGCTCGATAAGAAGGAGAATGTGTATCTCCGTGGTTTCGGCAGCTTCGTTATCAAGCATCGTGCTGCCAAGACTGCCCGCGATATTGGCAAGGACACCACCATCATCATTGACGCCCACGATATCCCCAGCTTCAAGCCGGCCAAGGTATTCCTTGATGAGATGAAGGGAGAATAACAGTCAACAGTGATAAACAACATATTAAAATTTAACAGTTATGCCAAACGGTAAGAAAAAGAAAGGCCACAAGATGGCCACGCATAAGCGTAAAAAGAGATTACGTAAGAACCGCCATAAGAGCAAGTAAGCCCTTACAGGCAGTTCTTGGAAAGGGGGTATGCCCATAAGGTATGCCCCTTTCTTTTTAAGATTAACACACCAGAGAAATGACAAGTGAAGTAATTATCGATGTCAAGCCAAAGGAGATCTCCATTGCCTTGCTCGAGGACAAGCGGCTGGTGGAATACCAGAACGAGTCCCGTCAGGCCAACTTCTCCGTAGGCAACATCTACATCGCAAAGGTGAAGAAGCTCATGCCAGGGCTCAACGCCTGTTTCGTCGATGTGGGCTATGAGCGTGATGCTTTCTTGCATTATCTTGATTTGGGTAGTCAGTTCAATTCCTATGCAAAGTACCTGAGACAGGTACAGAGCGACCGCAAACGCCTTTTCCCCTTTGAGAAAGCCACCCGCCTGCCCGACCTCCAGAAGGACGGCAGCGTCCAGCAGACGCTGACCGTCGGCCAGGAAGTGCTCGTGCAGATTGTCAAGGAGCCTATCTCCACCAAGGGACCGCGCCTTACGGCCGAGTTGAGTTTCGCCGGACGGTTTCTTGTCCTTATCCCATTTGGCGATAAGGTCTCTGTCTCGACGAAAATCAAGAGCGGCGAGGAGCGCTCAAGGCTGAAGCAGCTCATCCACAGCATCAAGCCCAAAAACTGCGGTGTCATTGTGAGAACCGTGGCCGAGGGCAAACGTGTGGCCGAACTTGACGCGGAACTGAAAGTGCTGGTCGAGCGCTGGACGAATGCGCTCGTCAAGGTGCAGAAGACGCAGAAAAGGCCACAGCTCGTTTACGAGGAGACCGGAAGGGCCGTTGCCATGCTGCGCGACCTTTTCAATCCCACCTACGAGAACATTTATGTCAACGACGAGGAAATCTGCAAGGAGGTCAGGCACTATGTAGCCCTCATTGCTCCCGACAAGGCCGACATCGTCAAGATGTACACGGGGAAGGTGCCTATCTTCGACAATTTCAACGTCACGAAACAAATTAAGTCAAGTTTCGGCAAGACGGTGAACTATGCGCATGGGGCTTACCTCATCATTGAGCACACCGAGGCCATGCATGTGGTGGATGTTAACAGCGGCAACCGCTCAAAAAATCAAAACGGACAGGAAGCCACGGCGCTCGACACCAACCTCGGAGCCGCCGACGAGCTTGCCCGTCAGCTACGGCTGCGCGATATGGGAGGAATCATCGTAGTCGACTTTATTGACATGAACCTGGCCGAGGACCGGCAGATGCTCTATGAGCGGATGTGCAAGGACATGCAGAAAGACCGTGCACGCCACAACATACTGCCGCTGAGTAAGTTCGGACTGATGCAGATAACCCGGCAGCGCGTGCGTCCTGCGATGGATGTCAATGTCGAGGAGACCTGCCCCACCTGCAACGGAACGGGGAAAATCAAGTCCAGCATCCTCTTCACCGACCAGCTTGAGGGAAAGATTGACCGCCTTGTCAACAAGATAGGCATCAGAAAGTTTTATTTACACGTTCATCCATATGTGGCCGCCTACATCAACCAGGGCATTGTCAGCCTGAAGCGCAAGTGGCAAATGAAGTACGGATTGGGCGTGCGCATCATTCCTTCACAGAAGCTCGCTTTCCTGCAGTACGAGTTCTACGACACGAAAGGCGAGCCCATCGACATGAGGGAAGAAATCGAGACCAAGTAAGACTTAAGTTAATAATGTTAGAGAGAACCATTCCGGCGTTGTCAGCGGGAATGGTTCTCTCTTTTTAATGAGTGTAAAAAGCGTGACACGACTGCTTAAGAGCCGTTAAGTGTTAAAATCAAACTGTTAAAATCGGATAAACTTAATGACAAAATGACCACTTTACACTTTTTGCGCCTAAATTTGCACCCAATTTAATGCTTCAAACAGATTGCAAATATTAAACTATAAACAGACTATGAAGAAAATCGCAAATTATTTAGTGGCAACGACATGCGTGCTTTCGCTTACGCTGTCGGCCGGCGCCTTCTACAAGGTGAGCGCTGCCACGACAAGTGTTGAGCAGTCAGCCCAACCCGTTGACCTGACCTATGCCGCCAAGAAGGCGCTGCCGGCCGTGGTCCACATCAAATACGTGCAGAATTCGAAGACACAGACCATCGACGTGCAGTCCGACCCCTTTGACGACTTTTTCTCCAACCCCTTCGGCTTCTTCGGCAATCCCAACCAGGGTCAGGGTGGCACACGCAAGCAGAAAATCCAAACCCCAAAGAAAGAGGCTACCGGCTCGGGTGTCATCATCAGCTCAGACGGTTATATCGTGACCAACAACCACGTTGTCAACGGTGCCGACGAGCTTACCGTCACGCTTGAGGACAACCGTGAGTTCAACGCCCGCATCATCGGTACCGACCCCACTACCGACCTGGCCCTCATCAAGATTGATGCCAAGAACCTCCCTACCCTGCCCATTGGTGATTCGGACAAGATACAGGTGGGCGAATGGGTGATTGCCGTCGGCAATCCCTTTGGTCTCAACAACACGGTCACCGCCGGCATCGTGTCGGCCAAGGCACGCTCCATCGGCGCCAATGGCATTGAGAGCTTCATCCAGACCGACGCGGCCATCAATCCGGGCAACTCGGGCGGCGCACTGGTCAACACCAAGGGTGAGCTGATCGGCATCAACGCCATGATTTACTCACAGACGGGTTCTTACGCAGGCTATGGCTTTGCCATTCCTACAGCTATTATGAACAAGGTGGTGGCCGACCTCAAGCAGTACGGCACCGTACAGCGCGCTTACCTCGGCATCAGGGGCGGCGACCTGCTCGACTATGTCAACTCGCTCAAGGAACAGAACAAGGATGTGCCTGACTTCGGCACCAACACCGGCGTCTATGTGGAGTCGGTGGAGGACAACAGCGCCGCGTCGGCAGCAGGCTTGAAGAAGGGCGATGTCATTACAGGCATCGACGGCGTGAAGGTCACCAAGATGGCCGAGCTGCAGGAGGCTGTCAACGGCAAGCGTCCGGGCGACAAGGCCACCATCACCTGGATGCGTGACAAGAAGAAGATGAGCAAGACCGTTACGATGAAGAACCAGCAGGGCAACACCCGCGTGGTGAAGACGGCCGACCTCGACGTGCTGGGCGCCAAGGTGTTCCCCGTCAGTGATGCCCTGAAGAAACAGCTCAACATCAGCTATGGCCTGCAGGTCAAGGATGTGAAGAGCGGTGCCTTCAAGGACGGCGGCATCAGCGACGGCTTCATCATTCTCACCGCAAACGACAAGCCGATGAAAGCCATTTCTGACTTGCAGGAGGCAGTGAAGAGCGCATCTACCAGCAAGAACCCCGTACTCTTCATCACCGGCATCTGGCCGTCGGGCAAGACAGACTATAAGGCCATCAAGGTTGGTGACGAGGAATAAGAGACGGTGCAGAAGTGACTTCTGCGCTTCGTCACTAACCCAAAAAGAAATCGCCAGGGAGCTCAACGTTCCCTGGCGATTTCTTTTTGGCAGTTTTTATCATCCGATGGTCACACTTTCATTATCATCTGGTCATCAACCTTGATGATGCCGTGCTTCTGTGCATAGCCCAGGAGGTAGTAGGCTTCCTTGCGTGAGCAGTCATAATAGTGTATCAGCCCAACCATAAAGTTGGTACGGGTCAGGCCTTCCTCTTTGGTGTCGCTGAATATCTTGTCGACGGCCTTTTGGAGGCTGTTGATGTGATAGCGGAGATTTTTCTTCTGGTGGTACCGATACAGTACCATGGCAAGACACAATGCGGCGATTACAATGATGGGGATTAATTCTTTCATGAGTTTAGCTTTAGATTGGTTTGTTGCAAATATAATAATTTTTGTAAGATACCGCAAGTAAAAGCCGTTTTTTTCTTCTTTATTACAATAAAAAGACCGCATTGCGACGCCGTTTCTGCCTTTTTGACATACCGTGAGGGCATTTATTGCCAGTTTGTCATCATCTGTTGCTTAGGTATGTGCTTTGATAGGTATAGGACAGAAAACAAAATATAGAAAGGAAGAAATATTATGACATTCGACAAATTTACCATTAAAGCGCAGGAAGCCATCCAGGAGGCGGTCAACACCGCCCAGATGGCCCGCCAGCAGGCCATTGAGCCTGTGCACCTGCTTCAGGGCATCTTGCAGAAAGGACGCGACGTGACCAACTTCGTGTTCCAGAAGCTTGGTGTCAATGCCATGCAGATAGAGAGTCTCCTTCAGCAGGAGCTCAAGCATCTGCCTCGGGTGGAGGGTGGTCAGCCCTATTTCTCAGATACAAGCAACCGGGTGCTGCAGCGTGCCGTTGAGAACGCCCAGAAGACAGGCGACGAGTTCGTCTCCATCGAACCCATACTGCTTGCACTGCTACAGGTGGACTCCACCGTCAGCCGCATTCTTAAGGATGCAGGTTGCAACGAGTCGGACATGATGAAAGCCATTAATGAGCTTCGTCAAGGGCAGAAGGTGCAGAGCCAGAGTGGCGACGAGAATTACCAGGCTCTCTCCAAGTATGCTGTCGATCTGGTGGACGCCGCCCGCAAGGGTAAGCTCGACCCGGTCATCGGCCGTGACGAGGAGATACGCCGTGTGTTGCAGATTCTGTCGCGACGCACCAAGAACAACCCTATCCTCATCGGTGAGCCGGGTACCGGAAAGACCGCTATTGTCGAGGGGCTGGCCGAGCGCATTGTCCGCGGTGACGTGCCGGAGAACTTGAAGAACAAACAGCTCTATTCGCTTGACATGGGCGCACTTATCGCCGGAGCCAAATACAAGGGCGAATTTGAGGAGCGCCTGAAGAGCGTCATCAAGGAGGTGACCAATGCGAATGGCAACATCATCCTCTTCATCGACGAGATCCACACGCTGGTGGGTGCCGGTGGCGGTGAGGGCGCGATGGATGCAGCCAACATTCTCAAGCCGGCCCTGGCCCGTGGCGAACTGCGTGCCATCGGCGCCACCACGCTCAACGAGTACCAGAAATACTTTGAGAAGGATAAGGCTTTGGAGCGCCGGTTCCAGACCGTCATGGTCAACGAGCCGGACGAGGTCGACGCCATCTCCATCCTGCGTGGTCTGAAGGAGAAATACGAGAACCACCACAAGGTGCGTATCACCGACGATGCCTGCATCGCTGCCGTGAAGCTGTCGGAGCGCTACATCTCTGACCGCTTCCTCCCCGACAAGGCCATTGACCTGATGGACGAGGCCGCCGCCAAGCTGCGTATGGAGCGCGACTCGGTGCCTGAGGAGCTCGATGAGATCACACGCCATCTCAAGCAGATTGAGATAGAGCGCGAGGCCATCAAGCGCGAGGGTGACGAGGACAAGATTAAGCAGCTTGACAAGGAGATTGCCGAGTACAAGGAAAAGGAGCATTCGTTCCGTGCCAAGTGGGAGGCTGAGAAAGGTCTGGTCAACAAGATACAGCAGGATAAGCAGCAGATTGAGAGTCTGAAGTTTGAGGCTGAGAAAGCCGAGCGTGAAGGTGACTACGGCCGCGTGGCAGAGATACGCTACGGCAAACTGAAGGAGCTCAATGACGACATTGCCAACATCCAGCTTCAGCTTCACGCCACGCAGGGCGGTGAGGCCATGGTGCGCGAGGAGGTGACGGCCGACGACATCGCTGAGGTGGTGAGCCGCTGGACGGGTATACCCGTGACGCGCATGATGCAGAGCGAGCGTGAGAAGCTGCTCCATCTTGAAGAGGAGCTGCACAAGCGCGTTGTCGGACAGGACGAGGCCATCAAGGCCGTTGCCGATGCCGTGCGCCGCTCACGTGCCGGTCTGCAGGACCCGAAGCGTCCTATCGCCTCGTTCATCTTCCTCGGTACCACGGGTACCGGCAAGACAGAGCTGGCCAAGGCACTGGCTGAGTACCTGTTCAACGACGAGAACATGATGACGCGTATCGACATGAGCGAGTATCAGGAGAAGTTCAGCGTCAGCCGTCTCATCGGCGCGCCTCCAGGGTATGTAGGCTACGATGAGGGCGGCCAGCTCACCGAGGCTGTACGCCGCAAGCCCTACAGTGTGGTGCTGTTTGATGAGATAGAGAAAGCCCACCCTGACGTGTTCAACATTCTTCTGCAGGTGCTCGACGACGGTCGGCTCACCGACAACAAAGGACGTACGGTGAACTTCAAGAACACCATCATTATCATGACGTCCAACCTTGGCAGCCAGTATATCCAGGAGCGCTTTGCCGACCTCAACGAAAGCAACCGCAACGAGGTTATCAGCGACACGCGCAGCCATGTGATGGAGATGCTGAAGAAGACCATCCGTCCGGAGTTCCTCAACCGTATCGACGACATCATCATGTTCCTGCCGCTCACGAAGCGGCAGATTGCCCAGGTGGTGACGTTGCAGATGAACCGCGTCAAGAAGATGCTTGAGCCGCAGGGCTTCGAGCTGAAGTGGACGCCTGCCGCCATCGACTGGCTGGCCGACCACGGCTACGACCCCGAGTTTGGCGCCCGTCCTGTGAAGCGCGCCATCCAGGACTATGTGCTGAACGACCTGAGCAAGCGCATTCTGGCCGAAAAGGTGCTGCGCGACAAGCCCATCACCATCGACGCCAATGGCGCCGGCCTGCAGTTCCGCAACTGATTGACGGGCGGCAGTCTCAATAAATGAGGCGCCGGCCCGCGCTCCCTGTCCGACAGGGGCGCGGACCGGCGCCTTTTTGTTTTTGGCCTCACAAACAATCAAAGTCTGACAAAAAACAGTAAGACCCGCCTAAAGAATTTTTAATGCGATGGCTGCGCATGCCTCAGCATCTGCAAGGGCATGGTGGTGATTTTTGAGGTCGTAACCGCATCGCCTGGCTATGATGTCGAGGTTATGATGGCCG
The DNA here is from genome assembly GCA_902497035.1 of uncultured Prevotella sp. Classification (GTDB taxonomy): domain Bacteria; phylum Bacteroidota; class Bacteroidia; order Bacteroidales; family Bacteroidaceae; genus Prevotella. The sequence goes on along the minus strand of CABVDL010000010.1, from coordinate 34,747 downwards.
CCCGGCCACACTTGGCGTGAGCGGATGAGAGTGCAATAGAATGGATATTCGCAATAGTCCATCTGGTACATACGGAACACCTCCTTTAAACAAGACTCATCGAACGCCTTGTTATGAGCCACGAGCGGAAGGCCTTCTATCTTCGGCTCTATTTGTTTCCATACATCTGGGAAAATGGGAGCATTCTCGGTATCTTCACGACAAAGCCCGTTGACTCTGGAGCATACTTCATTGTAATAGTTAGGCTCAGGATGAATGAGGGAGTAAAAAGAATCCACCATCTTACCATCACGGACTACAACCACTCCTACAGAGCAGACGCTTGTCCGCTTGAAGTTGGCCGTCTCAAAGTCAATCGCTGCAAAGTCCCTCATCTTGATTCTTTTGATTGCAAATGCAAAGTTAACAATTTGCGGTCATAAAATATTACTCCGTCCCCGTTTTTTACAATGGCATTGCCTGTTATAGTAGTAATCGAATGTAAAATATCGTTAAGTTTGGTAACAGCCGCCTGAGGTTAGAATATTATTCGTAACTTTCGGACACCATTAGGAAGACCTCTGGCCAAGATAGCCAAGACGGTAAAAGATCATTCATTTAAAACATTTACCATGCAGATAATTCTCGCAGATGCAAAGATAATGAGAGAGGGTTTCGAGGGACAAGTCCCCTCAGCTTCAATTCCTTTGTTTGAAACTGTGGCAAGTGACATTGCCAGTGAAATGGCAGAACTTTCTGTCGATGTTATTGTTCGGCTGTTCCATTGCAGTAGGTCGATTGCAATGGAAAATCAACAACGCTTCAAGTCTTTCAAGGGTGGCAATCGTACGCCTGCCTTATTTGCATTTTATGGTCAGGCCTACAAATATCTTCAGGCAGACAGCTTGTCGGCAGATGACCTGGCCTTTGCCCAGGACCACGTTTCGATAATGTCATTTCTTTATGGCCTAATCCGCCCTCTCGACGCCATCAACCTGTATCGTATGCCGGCCGATGTCAAATTACACTTTACCGATGGCGCTCCGCTGCGGTCGTGGTGGCGGAGCCGGCTGACGGACCTGCTGGTCAGCAAGGTAAAGGCTGACGACGGCGTTCTGCTCGACCTTGCCACCACGGAGTTTGAGCGCATGCTCGACTGGAAGAGCGTGGAGCAGGCCGTCCGTGTCATTAAGCCGATGTTCCTTGTGGACAAGGGCCTGGAATACAAGTCTGTCGCCATGTATGCCAAGGGCTGCCGCGGAGCAATGGCAAGGTATGTTATAAAGAACCGCCTGTCCTCACCCGATGACCTTAACGGCTTTACGACCGACGGTTTTGTGTTCCGTGCAGACTTGGGCGATACCAGCCACCCCCATTTCATCAAGTCCAGGTAAGGCGTTCACCTGTTTCGACGGCAAGCGAAAAAGAGGAAGAATAGAAGCAAAAGACCTCTGCGCTCTTTGTGGGTAAATATAGTGTCAGAATTTCCATATAATTCTTACCTTTGCCGGAAGAAAGATAAAGAAGATATGAACAGAAATCAACAGATCATCCGTACGAGTCTGGTGGGCATCGCCGCCAACCTCTTCCTCGCTGCTTTTAAGGCGGTGGCAGGATGGGTGGCCGGCTCGGTGGCCATCGTCATGGACGCTGTCAACAACTTGAGCGATGCCCTTTCGTCGGTCATCACCATCGTAGGCACCAAACTGTCGGAGAAGCCCGCCGACCGCAACCACCCCTTTGGCTACGGCCGTGTGGAGTATTTCAGCGCCATCATCATCTCGGTCATCGTGCTCTCTACAGGTATCCTCTCTCTGGTGGAGAGTGTGAAGAAAATCTTCAACCCCACTCAGCCGACCTATACCGCAATTACGCTGACCATCATCATTGTGGCTATTGTCGTAAAGATTGTCTTGGGCTGGTATGTCAAGAAACAGGGAGTGAAGTTGCAGAGCAATGCCTTGGAGGCCAGTGGCGCAGATGCCACCTTTGATGCCGTAGTGACCCTCTCCACCCTCGTCTCCGCGGGCATCATGCTTTTCACGGGTGTCAACCTCGACGGCATCCTCGGCTCCATCATCTCGCTTGTCATCATCAAAGCTGGTATTGGTATGATTGGGGCACCAGTGGGACAGCTTCTCGGAAAGAGCATATCGAAGACCATGATGCACGATATCATGCAGGACGTGAAGCAGTTTGCCGGAGTACTCGGTGTCTATGATGTCATCCTCAATTATTATGGTCCCAACGCCATTATCGGCTCGCTCCACGTCAGCGTAGCCGAGTCGATGACGGCCAGACGCATCCATGGACTCACCCGGTCTATTACCAAACTGCTCTACGACAAGTATCATGTCATTGTCACAGTGGGCATCTATGCCGTATGCGACCATGGCAAGGAGAGTGAGTTGCAAAAGGGTGTAATGGCTTTTCTGAAAAACTATCCCCATATCGAGCAGGTACATGGCTATTTCTATCTTGAGGAAAAACGTACTGTCACTTTCGACGTGGTGCCCGACGATACCATCCATGACGACAACGCTTTTCAGTTCCAACTCGTACAAGCCATCCGCAAGGTCTACCCCGACTATATTTTCAACATCGTCATAGATCACATCTATTGCAAGTAAGCGTTGAATTCTCTTAAGGGTATAAAATATTCTTCATCAATTTGCGTTATCCAAAGACAATGAGGAATACCGTTCTTTTATTGGTTGCCATTATGCTGCTGGCCTCATGCGGGGCCGAGCGCAATTTTCGCCGGGGTGAGAAATATCTTGCACTCGGCGAATACTACGATGCCGCCAATGAATATCGCCAGGCTTATCAGAAGACGGCTCCAAAGGAACGCAGTCGCCGAGGGCAGATTGCGCGCAAGATGGGTTATTGCTATGCCAAGAGCCTTCAGGCTGCCAAGGCCATTGCCGCCTACCGCAACGTGATGCGATACGGACAGGACGACGTGGACGACCGCATGCAGCTGGCCCAACAGCTGATGAAGATCGGTGCCTACAAGGAGGCTGCTGCCCTGTTTCAGGCCGTCGTCGACTCCTTCCCCGACAACAGTCTTGCCCGGAAGGGACTGGAAGCTTCCCGCCAGGCCCCGGAAGTCAAGGAACTGGGCAGCCGCTATACTGTCAAGCGCATGCAGGTGTTCAACTCGAGGCGTGCCGACTTCTCGCCTATGCTGACGGGCGACCACTACGACGAGCTGTACTTCTCCTCTTCGCGCAACGAGGCGCAGGGAGACGAGATAAGCGGCATTACGGGTACAAAACCTGCCGACATATTCTATTCGAAGAAAGACGACAAGGGCAAATGGACCAAGCCGGAAGCCGTGCAGGGCGGACTCAATACGGCCAACGACGAGGGTGCGTGCAGCTTCTCGCCCGACGGCCGCGAGATGTATCTCACGCAGTGCGTCACCGACCCGTCTTATCCACGCTACGCACAGATTGTAAAATCCACCCGTTCGGATGCCGCATGGGGCAAGGCGACAGAAATCAAGCTATCAGCCGATACGCTCTCGAGCTTTGCCCATCCCGCCATTTCGCCCGACGGCGAATGGCTCTATTTCACCTCTGACATGCCCGGCGGAAAGGGTGGTCTCGACATCTGGCGCGTGCGCATCACTGCGGCTGGCTTTGGCGGGGTTGAGAACCTTGGGGCACCCGTCAACACCGAGGGCGACGAGGCCTTCCCCACGTTCCGCGACAACGGCGACCTCTATTTCTCCAGCACCGGCCATCCGGGACTGGGTGGCTACGACATCTTCATCGCACATGTGGGCAAGGACCGCCGCTACCACATCTCTCATCCCGGCTATCCGCTCAACTCGGCGGGCGACGACTTTGGCATGACATTCGAGAACCCCTACAACCGCGGCTACTTCAGCAGCAACCGCGGCGACGGAAAAGGATGGGACCATATCTATTCGTTTGACAATCCCGAAATCATACAGACCGTGAAGGGCTGGGTATATGAGATGGACGGTTATGAGTTGCCCGCAGCGCAGGTGTATTGTGTCGGTGACGACGGCACCAACGAAAAAATAACATTGAAGAGCGACGGTTCGTTCACCAAGGTGATGACACCCGGCGTGAGCTATCTGTTCATGGCTACGTGTAAGGGCTATCTCAACCATAAGGAGGAAATCCATGCGCTGGCCAATCCAAAGGAGTCAAGGGATACCACCCTGCAGTTCGCCCTGGCTAACATCTCGGCCCCTACCCTTATCGACAACATCTTCTACGATTTCGACAAGGCCACTCTGCGTGACAGCAGCCGCACGGCACTCGACCGGCTCGTGAAACTGCTCAATGAAAATCCCAATATCACCATAGAGCTTTCGGCCCACTGTGACTACAAGGGTTCGGCAGAATACAACAAGCGGCTCTCGCAGCGGAGAGCCGAAGCGGTGGTCAACTACCTTATTGCCCACGGCATTGCGGTCGACCGTCTAACACCGAAAGGCTACGGCAAGGAGCGGCCTAAGACGGTGAAAAAGAAACTGACCGAGCGTTATCCCTGGCTCAAGGAGGGCGATGTGCTGACCGAGGCGTTCATCATGGGACTGAAAGACAAGGCTCATCAGGAAATCTGCAACCAACTCAACCGCCGCACTGAGTTCAGCGTGCTGCGTACCACCTACGGCCTCTTCGACAAGGACGGCAAACTGAAGCAACAGCCGAAACCTAAGCCGAAGCAGCAGGAGCCGCTTGACGACGGCGACATCTATATCTATTAATAGGTGGTGACACCGTAGGGACTGGAGTTATCCCCGTCCTGACACTCTCTTGTCGGTAATGTTAGGGCGGGGATATCCCCGCCCTGTTAATCAGCTGTCAAGAAACTTACATCTACTTATTTGCAATTTTCACGATATGGGTCTTGGGCAACTGCTTGTTGCGTATGTTGACGCGCGTCACGACAGCCTGGGCCAGGTTGATGAAAGCCTGTCCCGTGGCCGTGTCAACGTGCAGGGCTGCAGGCTCGCCCTTGTCGCCGTCGTCGCAGATGCCCTGCACCAGAGGTATTTGCGCCAGCAAAGGCACGCCCATCTCCTGCGCCAGATTCTTGCAGCCGTCCTTACCGAAGATATAGTATTTGTTGTTGGGCAGCTCGGCAGGTGTAAACCACGCCATATTCTCAACCAGGCCGAGGATGGGTACGTTGACCTTGTCGTTGGTGTACATGTCTATGCCCTTGCGTGCGTCGGCCAGAGCCACGTGCTGCGGCGTCGAGACGATGACGGCACCCGTGATGGCCAGCGTCTGAAGCAGCGTGAGATGAATGTCGGATGTGCCGGGAGGCGTGTCAAGCACAAAATAGTCGAGGTCGCCCCAGTCGGCATCGGCGATGAGCTGTTTTAGGGCTGCAGTTGCCATGCCGCCGCGCCAGAGCGTAGCCCGGTTGGCATCAACGACAAAGCCTATGCTCAAAATCTTGACACCGTAACGCTCAATCGGTTCGATGAGCTGGCGGCCGTCGCGCTCCACCACGCCAAGCCGTCCGTCCTCAACACCGAACATTTTGGGGATAGAGGGTCCGAAGATGTCGGTATCGAGCAAGCCCACTTTGTAGCCCAATTTGGCCAAAGCTATGGCAAGGTTGACGGCAACCGTACTCTTGCCTACGCCACCTTTGCCCGAACTGACGGCAATGATGTTCTTCACGTTGGGCAGGAGCTTTTCGACCTCCGGCCGTGGAGCCGAACTGAACTCCGTGCCGATGGTCACCTCGACATCGTCGCCGAGCTTGTACTTCAGCGTGGCTTCGGCAGCCTTGAGTGTTGACTTCATAAACGGGTCGGTGTCGCGCGGGAAGATGAGCGAGAAGCTTACCTTGTTGCCGTTGATGCGGATGTTGTCGGCCACCATGGCGCTCTCTATCAGGTTCTTTTTCGTTCCCGGATAGATGACCGTAGCCAGAATATCTCTGATGAGTTTGGGGTAAAGTGTCATAATGCTTATTGTTTTGTGATTGACAAAAGTAGCTATTATTTGCCAGACTGGCAAATAATAGGCCAATTAATTCCTGTTTAGCATGCAATTCTCCGCCAGGCGTACCGCTATTGACCAAGACTTAACAAAACACAAATATTGTTTGATAATTCCCTGGTTGGCGATAATTTTCATAACTTTGTCTTATTGAACTTATTGACAGGCCAATACAATGAAATCATATACGCTTTATATGGCCGTAGCCCTCACCCTGCTCCCTACAGCGGGCAGAGCGAAGTCCATCGAATGGTACCGCGGCGGCCACATCACCTATGACGTGCAGAAGAAGCACGATGCTGTCGTGGAAAAGGCAATTGCCCTTTTCGACAGCGATATGCAGGCCGTGACGGGCAAGAATATCCGTCAGGGCGGCAACGCCGACGTTGAGATTTTTCAGCTTAACATGGCATCAAACAAAGACCTGAGGACTTTGGAAAGCCTCAAGGTGCCTTTCATGAAATTCATCACCAAAAAGGACGCGTTCTGGCTTGGCATCAGAGACGGCAAGATGATTGTCGTCGGTGCCGACGGCTGCGGTACGGCCTACGGACTGCTTGAGCTTTCGCGCATGGCCGGTGTCAGTCCGTGGGTATGGTGGGGCGATGTCAGGCCTGCAAAGCGTAGCCGCCTTACCATCGACGACAAGTTTGAGGTGACACGCGCGCCGTCGGTAGCGCTGCGCGGCATAAATCTTGAGCAAGCCAGGTGGCAATCTTCCGATTATCGCCATCTGTTGGAGCTCATGCTGCGCTTGCGCGCAAACGTGCTGAGTGCGGGATGGGATGGCGGACACATGACACTGCCCGCCAACAAGACCTTCAAGGTTTTGGCCGACTCTTTCGGCATCAGGATAGCCATGCCCCACGACGGCAACGCCATACGCATACACGAGCATAAGAAGAACATCAACGTGGATATTACGCTCCACGACGACGGCTACGGCTATCTGATGCCTACGGACAACGCGCTCGGTAATGGCGGAGGTATGGTCTATCATCTCAGCTACGCCGGACGGCCGCACGATAACCTCTGGTTGCCGGCTACGCAGCCCGGACTGGTGGTCAGCGAACTGCATACGGCCTACTATCATGGTGCCAACCGCCTGTGGATGTTCTCAATCAACAATCCAAAGCTACTGGCCTATCCCCTTAGCCTCGCAATGGATTTGGCGTGGAACGTGAACAGCGTCAGCAACACCCGGGCTGACGACCATCTGACGGCCTGGCTGGCGGAGCAGTTTGGCCGGCCTGTGGCCGAGAGGCTTGCGCAGCCGATGGTGGACTTTGCCCGGTTGACGGCCATACGCCGTCCCGACATGATGGATTTCAGCGAGCAGACTACTCCGACAAAAGCCAATCCGACGGGTGACGGCGGAGTGAGGAATACCGAATTCAACGCTGAGGAGTTTGGTAATGAGCTGGAGCGATACATCAATGAGTTTCAGTCGGTCAGCCGTCGCGTTGATGAGGTCTTGTCGCTGGTTGATGACCCGCTCAAGGATGCTTATTTTGCGGCCGTACAATACCCCGTGAAAGCAGCCTCCCTCATGGCCGTTAAGCAGCTGCAGGCGCAGGAGGCGCGTCTCATCGGCCGCCCTGCAAGTTTCCACCATGATGACGAGGCGTTAGAGTCGGCCGTGCGCAGCGTGATGGCTTACCGCAAGCTTCAGCAGCTTAACAGTTTTTATACCGATTCTCTGGCCGGTGGAAAATGGAAGGGCTGGGTTGACCTTGCCCCGCGTGGCCTTGCCCTTTACAGTCGGCCGCTGCTGCCCGATACCATCAGTGAGGACGAGATTAGCCGCTATGGCAACGGCGGGGCAGTAGACGCGCCCCTTCAGGATGACGGTTGCATTATCCGGCAGGGCTTCGAATATGCCAGTGGGAGTAAAGGTGTGGAGGAAGTCGGTCTGCTCGGCCGCTCACTCAGGGCTGTCACCTTGCAGCGGGGTGACTCGCTCGTATATGAGTTTTCGACGGGGACGCTCGGCGGCGTGCTGCGTCTGGCCTTTATCCCGCTGTTCTCGCTTGACGGCGGTTCGTCGGAATGTAGCATTAAAATTGACAGTCAGGCTCCCACGACCATTATTATCAACGACGGGGCGCGGTCAGACCGATGGGCCAGTGCCGTACTCCGCGGACAGTCGCTTGTCAGTCTGCCCGTCTCATTAAAACCGGGACGGCATACGCTGACGGTGAAGGCTCTTCACGACCATGTGGCCATCGACCAATGGATGATTGACCGCTATGTCAACCGCCACTTCTACGTGTTCCCCACAGGTTTCACCCGAAATAAATAAGATGGTCATATGCAATGACAGAATGATGGCCGACATTAGGCCGGCCACTATCCTACTGTCACTATGGTAAGTTGACGGTCACTGTGTAGGTGCCACTACTGTAATCTTTCGACGTGGTCTCACCGGGTAGCGTCACGGTGGCTGTGGCACCCTTTGGGATGGTGAAGGTCCACTGCCACTGCTTGCCCTTGTAGCTCCAATGGCTCCGTATCAGTCCAGCCGCCGACCTGTACTCGGCTTTGAGCATTCCCAGCCGCCGGTCTGGTACGGGCCTCATGATGATGTGCCTGAAGCCTGGCTGTGCAGGGTCGGCAGCGATGCCGGCCACCGTTTCCCAAATCCACTGCCCCACACATCCGTAGGCATAGTGGTTGAAGCTGTTCATGCCTTTGGGTCCCATGCCCTTGTCTTTCATATAGCTGTTCCAGCGTTCCCACATTGTGGTAGCGCCGTTGTCGACCGAGTAGAGCCAGCTCGGGTTCTTACGCTGGAAGAGCAGCTCGTAGGCGATGTCGGCCATGCCATTGTCTGTTAGTGTCTGCATCAGGATGGATGTTCCGAGGAAGCCTGTCTGTAGGCAGTTGTCGTGCGTTCGGAAGTTATCACGCAGACGGGTCACCATGTCGTCTTTAGCCTTCCCGTCAACGAGATGGTTGCGCAGGGCGAAGAGCGCAGGGGTCTGCATGGTGTTGAGTATGTCGCAGACGAACCGCCCGTCCTTTGTGAGGAACTGCTCCCTGAGGTAGTTGCATGCCTCATCGGCCATCCGCTGGAACTTACCGGCATCCCTGCCAGTGGCCATGGCCATGTCGCGCATCATCATGGCATCAATGGCCCAATATGACGCGCTGAGATAGTTCCAATAGATGAGGGCATCGGCTTTAAGCACGTTGTTGCCATTCTCATCTCTGGCCCAGATTTTCCCACTGCAACTCTCAAGTGGCTCGTAGCTTAGCCAGTCAGCATACTGGAAATCCCACTGTCCTCTGTTTGCCAGGATGTCGTACTTCGTGCGGCTCACCCTGTCCATAAATGCACACATGGCCGCCCAATTCTGCTCCACGATGCTCGTGTCACCATACTGTTTCCAGATGGTCCATGGCACGATGACACCAGCATCGGCCCATCCCAAGCGCATCGTCTCATTCCCATACTGGGCAGCTGGAGCTACGGATGGGAAACCACCAAGACTATCCTGAGAGTCACGCATATCACGTGTCCACTTGTGGAAGAACTTGTCGGTATTGGCAAAGAATGTGCCTGTCTCGGCAAACACTTGCGTGTCGGCGGTCCAGCCAAGGCGTTCGTTACGTTGCGGACAATCGGTGGGCACTGAGAGGTAGTTGGAGCGCTGCCCCCAATGTATGTTGGATATCAGCTGGTTGATGAGCGGATTTCCGGTGGTCACCGTCCCTGTCTCGAGATTGCGTGCAATGGAAGTGACAGGTATCGACAAAATGGACTTGATGCGCACTTCGCTGGTGGCACTTATCGTGACGTAGCGATAACCGAAGAAAGTACACTCTGGCAGGAATGACACATAGCCTCGGCCCGGCCCGAAAGTATAGACCAGCCGCATACCCTTGTCGGGTATTCTGAGGTTGGTGCGGTGGACGCTACCCTCTGGACCGTCCATGCCACGGCTAATGGCGCCGTTGCCGTCGTTGAGCAGCTCTCCAGGCAAGCAGGTGAGTGTAGTACCTTCCTTGGCCTTGAACACAAAGTCGGGCACCGCGGCACAGTTCTGCCCGAAGTCGATGACGAGGTGCTCGCCAGGCCGCACCACCATCTCACCGTCCTTGTATTGGCGGACAATAGTCACCTTGCCATAGGTAGAGTCGGTCTTGCCGGTCACGTCTTTCCATACATACGCCCGATCTGGCGACAACGCGAGGTCGTGGCGCAGATATACCTCCGCGCCGTCTGACGGCAGTATCTCGCCCTTAAACTCAGTGTTGAGTTCTGGTGTTGACAGCGTCCGAGTGTCTTGCCATAGGGGCATTATACGCGCGTCGTAGGTCTCGCCGTCGAAAATGGCGGCATGTGTCGCGGGACCGCCCACCCCGGCCTTCCAGTCATTCAGGTTGGTACCGAGCAGCTCCTTCGTGCCGTCATCATAGGTCAGCTCAAGCACACCACGGAAAGCACATTTATTGCCTATCATACCCATATGGCCATCGGGAGTCACTATCTTGTCTGCCCACCATCCGGGTGTGACCTGTACGGCTAATTGATTGGCCGTCGCTGCCTGTGTATGCAAGGCATCGGTAATGTCGTAAGTAAAAGCGCGTTTTGTCTTGGCATAATGGGTGAAGCCGGGCTTGAGCATCTCATCGCCTATCTCATGCCCATTGGCATAAAGCACATAGACACCCAGACCCGTGGTCATCCAACGGGCGGTCTTCAGGCTCTTCTTGTTGATGAATGTGGTCACAAACCAGCTGGCACCGTCGGCCGCGCGGCTACCGTCTTTGACAGACTCTTTGACTATAGGGGCGCTGGCCGCTGAAATCCAGACCGATTGATTCCAGGCTGATGCGTCAAGGGCCATGGTCCGCTGTCCTACCCTACGTTGCCCTGCCATGGCATCCGTGGGCAATAGTGGTGCAACGGCAAGCACAAGGGCCATCACAAGAAATAATTGATGTGTTCTTCTCATTTTAGGTTTATAATTAGATGATGACAAATCTTCGGCTGCAAAAATACAAGATATTTTACAAATCCTCGAATGATACGTCATCTTTTTTGGCCACTACATTACTTTGAATACAGCGGCCGATTCGGGATAGAGCGTTATTCTGTCGTATCGCCCACACGCATATTTTCCTTTTCCCGTGACTATAAGCAACTTGACCTTGTTAGCCATATGTGGCAGCACGGCCTCGACTTTCTTGTCGCTGGGGTTGATGGCTACAATGCACGTCTGTCCTCCTCCTCGCCGGCGATAAACCATCGGATAGGGTTGCCTCAAGCTGCTGACCAGCTCCCATTCAGCAGTGTTGCCCAGTGCGGGCATAGCCTTGCGCAAGCCAATGAGCCGCCTCGTATAGTTGAGTATCGACTGCGGGTCATTCTCCTCTTCCGCCACTGTGATGCGTCCCCCTTCGGTATCTACGGGCAGATAGAGGCTCGTGGGATTACACGAGGAGAATCCTGCCGTTGGTCCTGGAGCCCACTGCATGGGTGTACGGGAACCTGCCCTGACACTACTGCCCTCCTTGTCGGGCAGGCCAGTCTGGTACTTCATGCCAATCTCGTCGCCGTAATAGATGAATGGAATGCCGGGCATGGTCAGGAAAAAGGTCATGGCCACCCGCAACTGTCCGACACTGTTGCGGGTGCCAACGTTTGGTCGCTGAAAGTCGTGGTTAGACGTGGGAATTGCAATATACCCCTGCTGTCTTGTGTGGAGCAGGCAGTCAGTGTAATTCTTGACAAACGTGTCAAGGCTTCCTTTGCTAGACTTGTCAAAGTAACAATATTCGTAGTTCGATTTGTTGGCGTTGGGCGACAGAGGCATTGGCTTACCCCACGGCGTGTCGCGGGCGAAAAAAAGCGTCTCGTAACCTTGAACACCCGTATGGAGCATAAAATCGATGTCGAAGCCAGCAGGTATGGCATCTTTCGGTGATCCCCACTCACTGATTAGCACACGGTCGGGATAGTAGTGGCTTACCCATGAGCGTATCTCCTGCCAAAGTTTTTTGGTCTCAGTCCAGTTGGGGTCGTTCTTGACCAGCCAGGGAGCCATATCGACACGGAAGCCATCCACCCCCTTGTCAAACCAAAATGCCATGATGTTGCGCAGCTCGCGGCGCATGGCCTGTGGACCCGGCGCCGTAACAGGTTGTTCCCAAGAATGTACCGGATGGGCATAGCCATAGTTAAAAGCGGGCTGGCAAGGGTAATAGTTCTTTTGGTAATACTTGCCTCTTGGCGCATCAGCTTCAACAAAATTGCCAAAGGTGCCGGCTTGTGGGTCGCTGGTCTTCTTTCGTTCCTCAATGATGCGCCTCTCGCTTTCTGGTATGGTGTCTGTCCAAATATAATAGTCGGAAAAATGGTCATTACGGTCGCCGCAGGAACTCTTTAGGAACCACTCGCAACGGTTTGACGAGTGGCCTGCAACCAAGTCAAGGCAAACCTTTATACCTCGCTTGTGAGCCTCGTCCACGAGTCTTTTCAAATCACTATTGGTGCCGAAGCGGGGGTCTACCTTATAGAAATCGATAACATCGTAGCCTCCGTCCACCCAACCCGACTCGTAGCATGGATTCAGCCAGATGGCGTTGACACCAAGGCGCTCCACGTAGTCGAGCCGCGAGATGATGCCTGGCAGGTCGCCAATACCATTGCCATCGGAGTCCATGAACGACGATGGATAGATCTGATAGAAAAGGGCTTGCCGCAACCATGCGGGATTCCGCATGCCGATCTGCTGGGCTCCGATGGGCAGACCGACAGCCAACAGCAGGCCAAGAAATGCAGTGTGTCTCATTGTATTAACGATTGGAAAGTGAATTATCAACGTATTCTGCGAAGCAAGAGAATGGCTCCTTCTGCACCTCAAAATATGGCCACAGCTCATACTGACTGTCACCTTGGATGGCGAAGTGCAAGGGGCTACCGGGGATGGGACGCAGTCTGCTTACCAGTGTTTGCACGTCAGCATGAACCCGCACGTGGCCTTGCTTGCCCTTCACGGCCACCGCAGCCATGAGCAGCGGGCCATACTCCACGGCATAGTGTCCCGGGCCAAAGCCTGGTTCCTTTCCGATATATGGGGTGAGCCTAAAGCCCATGGGGAGCGTCATCTCTATAAGGTCTCCCCGCTGCCACTGCCGATTGAGTGAGACGTATGATCCTGGTCTCCCTTGCGCAGCTACATCGCCGTTAATCCTGACCGTAACCGGAGCGGTCGCCCATGACGGAATACGCAAATGCAGCCGGGCACGGGTAGAGGCAGCGACAGTCATGGTCACGTCGGGGCTGTAGGGAAAAGCAGTCTTTACATCCAGCCGCAGCGTGTCACGACCGAGAGGCATGGTCACTTGCGAGGCTCCATACAGGTTTATGTAAAGGCCATCGGGGGCGAACGAGTACATATATTCAGGCAACGAGCCGATGATACGCGTGCCTTGCCCCTCACAACAGGTGTTCTCGGCAAAGCCGTAGCCTGCGTCGTGTTCCCTGTCTTTCTGTCCGTCGAGACGGGCGAAATAGCGATAACCATAAGAACCGTATTGGTTGGCGATGCACACATTAAAGATAGACTTTTCTATCTCGGTCATATATTTCTCCTCGTCTGGGTAAAGATTGTGAAACCGCTGGTTGATTTTTATCCAGAACGCATTGCCACAAAGCTCACCTGCCTCTTTGTGGAGCCAGTATGACTTGGGCTCGTAGAGGAAATTGCCCTCATTGATGCTCATCTCGCCGCCGGGCATCTCCCAGTAGTCATGAAACAGGTCCCAGGCGCCTCTCACCGCATCGAGATACTTCGTGACCCCAGTAGCACGGTAAAGGTCGAGGTAGGGTTCTATGGCTGTGAGCAGATAGTTGTGTGGGCGGTCGTACGGATAGCGCCAAATCACTGACGGGTCTCGTCGGGCAAGTTTTTCAATGAAAAAATTCTGTTGGAAGTACCGCATCACTACCTCAAGATCTATCGCCTTGCCCACTGGAGAGAAGTAAGTACGGGTGAACGGTATCACCCCTTGCGTGCCTTGTGCGCAACGGCGCAGCATCTCTGGCAGAAAAGGACTGTGGTCGAGGTAATCGTAGAAGCCTCTGAGTAGGAGCAAGGCCTGGCGGTTGCCGCTCAGTCCCGCATCAATCAGGCCGTGGGTCAACCACGAACGCGTGTAGGCGCCATACTCTCCATTGAACGTCTCGTGCTTCTGATAGGCCATGCACCAGCCGTCAGGTTCCTTGCAAGAATCGATTACACTGACTATATAGTCAAGCTCATCGCGCAACGGTTTGCAGTCTGTCCACCGCAACGTGTTGCCTGCTCCCATCAGGAAGCGACCTGCCTCTGAGCCGGGCAACTGTCGCATCCAGAAACGGTTGTACTTGGCATTGAACGTTTTGACAGGAAGACCTGCCTTAAGTTTGAAGTTGCGGACCAAGTCCTCGGCAGGGAATGAGTTGAGCAGATAGTTTATGTTGTTGTCCATTGCAGTCTTGAAAAGGCCGGGCAGCAGTGTGATGCCGTTTAAAGGCGTGTTGACCTTGTCGCCGACAGGCTTCCACCGTTTTTTTGGAATGACGTTTTCCGGGTAGTCGGTCACCACATAGTCACCCATGGGGCGTGGAGTAGCGGTGAGCAGTGCACGGTTGGCTTCAGCCGTATTCTCAGAGTCGCTAACAGCGCAGCCGGTGGAGATTACCTTGCCCTCGCTCATTACAATCATTCTTGACAAGCACAGCGTGTGGGCTGGTAGGCGCGTGGCAGTCAGCCTTACATAGCGGCATCTGACGGCCTTGGAGTCAAAAGTCACAGTCTCAAAGCCCTGTCGGTGGTGGTCTGGATAAAGGTCGTTGTCGGCTATCAGTATGGGACTGGTGAAATCAGGCTCCAGGCTACCCTCAATGCGATAGGCGTGCGGAAATCCGTCGACGCCCCACAGCATGGAAGAGGGAAGCAGTTTGACACAGTCTACACAATATTCACGGCCCAGGTCTATTTGCACCCATTTCGTAAGATTGTCACCAGAGGCCGTATATACAGGCAAGAAGCCTGGCGCCACGCGCTCCAAACCGAGCCTGGCCCCCGAAATCTCTTTAGACTCGTTGAAACAGGCGCGCTGAGCACTTGACTGTTGGGACACTGCCAATGTGAGGGTCAGCAATGGCAAGACTAAGTGATGAGCATGATGGTAGTTCGTCATGGCTTGATATTCATATTGTTGGAAAGTTTGCTTGTTGTCATAGTACAGTGGGGCAATGTCTGACGGTGCGCTTCTTGACTAAAAAAGGCCGTGAACAAAGTATATGCTCCACATTGTCACCGAACTCAGCCTGGTAGGTTCCCATGTAGGTGATCCAACTGTTTTGTTTCTCATCGAAACTGGCCAATTCGTCCAAAGGTACGTTAAACGTGAGCCGCTGGCTCTCGCCAGGTTGTAGCAGCCGTGTCTTGGCAAAATCCTTGAGCTCGCGGCGCGGCTTTTCCATGACTTGTCTGGAACCCTCTGCGGGAGCCGCAATATACAGTTGTGCCACCTGCCGTCCGGCGCGGCTGCCGGTATTGGTGACGACCACCTCAGCCTCCAGACAATCACCGCGAAGCCGCACACGAGGATTGGCAAACGAGAATGTGGTGTAACTTAGACCATAGCCGAAAGGCCAGACTACCGGCACGTGCCTGGTGTTGAAGTAGCGGTAGCCCACCCAAATACCTTCGCTGTAGCGTGTGTAGCCTAATGTAGACACATCAGGGTCAAATGCCTCCCCATGGTAGTTGGAGGGGAAATTACGACTTGAAGGTATGTCGTCGTATGCTCTGGCAAAGGTCATTGGCAAATGGCCGGAGGGATTTACCTTGCCTGATATGACATTAGCAATGGCCAAGCCGCCTGATGTTCCCGGAGTCCATGGCAGGATGATGGCATCTGCCAAATGCTCCCATGATGCAACTTCCATGGGTGCAACGATATTGAGAACAACAACCACTTTTTTGCCCAGCGCATGGTAAGCCGCTGCCACATGTTCCAACGAGGCCCGTTCAGCATCTGTAAGTAACCAGTCACCTTTCTCATTGTGACGGTCCTCGTTCTCGCTGGAATTGCGTCTGATTGTCACAATGGCCACATCGCTCTCCTTGGCCCGCCGTTCGGCATAGCCCATACTGATGGCCACCTCGCCTTGTGCGTCGGCATAGAGATCCTGAAGCTCACTGTTGAGACGATAGCCAACTGAAGACAGACCCTTTGCCAAATTTACAATATCGGTGGTGTTGACCGATCCGGAACCCATGCCTGTGGGGATGTAGCCGGCATACGAGCCATAACCGAAGAGTGCCACCTCGCTGCCAGCAGCAAGCGGAAGGACAACACCATTATTCTTGACGAGGATAATGCCGTCCTGGGCTGTCAGACGCGACAATTCGCTATGCGATCTCAGGTCGGTAGCCACATCCTTGGGACTGCCCTTGAACGAGGGTGTACGCACAATGTATTCCAACATGAGACGCACGGCATTGTCCAAAGTTTGTATTTTGACAAGTCCACTCCTGACCGCATCCACTATTTGCTCTGGGTAAACGTCGAGGCCCGGCATCATGAGATTGTCATCAGCATTGAGATTGTCGGCCACGCATCTTTCCTCACCCGTCCAGTCTGTCATCACCAATCCCTTAAATCCCAACTCACCACGAAGATAATCGTGCAGCAGAGAGCGTTTGGACTGCGTCCAAGTGCCGTTAAGCTTGTTATATGAGGCCATTACCGTCCATGGCTGAACCGAACGGACGGTAAGCTCAAAGGCTTTCAGATAGATCTCGCGAAGAGCACGCTGGGAGACGATAGAGTTGTTGTCACGCCGAAACGTCTCCTGATTATTGGCAGCGAAATGCTTGAGTGATGTTCCTATGCCTTTCGACTGCACACCTTTAATTTGCTCAATGGCCATGGCTGCCGTGAGCACAGGGTCTTCTGAGAAATACTCAAAACTACGTCCATTGAGCGGGTTGCGCTGGATGTTGATGGCCGGAGTCAAAAGTATGTCGCCGCCATAGTCCAGGGCTTCCTGTCCCATAGCCTCGCCAATGCGTCTTGCGTTATCCTTGTCCCATGACGAGGCCGTCAGCGTAGCCACGGGGAAGGCCGTTGCATAATAGGTGCGGCTGTCTCCCGGCCTAGTGGGTGGAAGCCGCACACCTGCCGGCCCGTCAACCAACAAAGTACCGGGGATGCCCAGACGTGGTATGGCACGCGTCATGCCAATGGCTCCGATAGATGCGTAAGCCTGCTTGCCTGCCTTCTTCCCGTCACGGACAATGCAGTCGCCACCGACGACAAGCTGAGCCTTCTCCGCTAATGTCATATTTTGAATAACTTTGTCAATGTTGTCTGCTGTGAGTCTGACTTCTTGCCTCTGGGCATGGGCTGTACACGCAGCGATACAAAATGAAAGAACAAGGGCTCGGTTTAACTTCATTTTTCTCTATGTCTGTTTTGACGTATCTTGTGAATTGTTTTTTATGTATGGTAAACGCCCCGAGCAGGATAGAGCTTGCTCGGGGCGCCCTGGTAACGGAGTATAGGCTTAGAACTCTATTCCCAGCAGGAGTCCCAGGCGTTCATAGGCTTGGCATTTAAGTTTATGGTTCCACTCTCCCTGGGAGAGTGGCTATTCTCTGTTAGAAATTATTAATTGGTTGTGTGGAGATTTCGAAAGCACCCGGGCTGATAAGACTTGACCCACGGCTCATTCCCCGTTGGTCGAGTGACACTTGGAAAGGCACTCCGTATTTCACAGCAAACGACTGCACCGCAGAGAGAGGCGTGGTTTTTAAAGCCGAATTGGCTAGGGCTATGGTCTGTGGTCTGTGGATATCCGTCATTGTCTGCCAGCACACCATTGCCAAAGAGTTGCTGATAGCCTATACCCTTGACATCGGTCTTGTCTGAGGTGAATTTTCCTTTGGCGTAGGAGTAGTAACAATAACCGTCGGACACCACTGCAAAGCTTCCGCCATTGACACAGATACTAGGGGAAGATGCAGATGATTTGCCATCATGCTCAACGAAAATACTGTTAATAATATGTACCAGCCCGTTTGACTCAATTCGCATTTCATGCCCCTCACTGCCATTGACTGTACAAAGATTGTCTGCGAAAGTACAATTAGCCAGCGTTATGGGCGAGGGGCTGTTGATGCCAGCCCCGCCGGAAGCGGCAGAATTATTGGCAACCGTGCAATTGTTCATTACAACAGGGCAATCGGTCCCAGAAACTTGAATGGCTCCCCCAAAAGGCCCACTCACCTTATTGCCGGTGATGAGGCAGTCGTCCATATACAAGTGGCTTGTGTGTCCTTCGGCTTTCATCAGTCGAATGGCGCCGCCACGATTGTCAGCCATATTATTACGGACAATGCACTTGCTCATCCTTACATCGCCGTTGGAAATGTAAATGGCGCTGCCGCCAGCTTGGTAATTAGGGTTCGCCACTGTATTGTTGCAATTCTCTATCTTACAGTACTCCATGTTGACAGAGCCACCGTTGGTAACAGTGATGCCGCTACGCTCTCCTCTGACGGAGGAAGAGATGAAGCCACCGCGGAAAGTGATGCCTTTGAACGTGACAGGAATAGTAGTCGTTACGTCGGCCAGCCTCATGTCGCCCTCGTCAGCCTTTCCGTTTCCATTGAGGTCACCGGAAAAAACTGTCTCATAGTCTGATGGATAGGAGATGCTGGTATTCACTCCCTTGCTGTCGGGCGCATAGCCACCATGCAGACATACTCCCGTGGTAAACGTCAGGCACTCAGTGACCGAGCTGCCCACGAGATAGGTTCCGGCAGCAAGATAAATATCGGCACCAGGGTCAAAGCCGCCTTTGAGCTTTTCCAGGAATGTGGAGGGTGACATGGCGTCATCCCATGATGTCCCGTCGCCAGTGCCATCAGTCTTGACAAAGTAACCAAGCGCGGCTGAACCGCCAGACTGCTCGGGACGTGGAGGGTCAGCCCAGCCATATTCATCGTAGCCATTGTTGCAGGAGGCGAGCATCATCAGCCCTGCACATACTATGTTTACAATATATTTTCTTTCCATTGTTTGCTAATTGTGATAAATGTTGTAAATACTCAGTTATCTGGTGATGTCCTCATAGCCAGGATTCTGCCTCAGATTAAGGTTTGAGTTGAGTTCCTTGCGCAACAGGGGCCACAGCTCCGTATGGGTGTCTTTCTCCGCGGGCTTGTCCCACCAGGCATCCTCAAACCGGCCAAAGCGGATGAGGTCTATGCGGCGCCGCGCCTCGGTGAGAAATTCCCGACCCCACTCATCGAGCATTTCGTCCATGTCGAGTTTGGCGTTTCCCTCTGGTGCATAGAGTACTTGTTGCCAATAGGCCTGCGGATAATTGCGCTTACGCACACTGTTCAAGAGAACCGCAGCCTCTTCGACATGGCCTTGCCTTAGGAGGCACTCTGCTTCAGAATAGATGACTTCAGGCAGGCGCATTTCCACATAGTCGGACTCAAGGCGGCCGCTGTTGCCAGTGGGGTACATGGGATATTTCACGGCACTGAGTCCTGAATTCCAATCACCATTGATGAGGGTCGACTCGGTTGGCTTGCCCGCGGCAATGGTTTTCTGTGCGGCTGTCTCGTCGTAGCTCCCCACTCGGTCGAGCAAGTAGATATTATAACCGTTGATTTTTTGTATGACACCGTTAAGGTCGCGAATATACCCTTCAAGGAAGAACATGCCCTCACGCTGGTTTACACCAGTGTTCTTATATTGTTTGTATCTGACATCGCCAGGATACTTGGCAAACTTTTGCGTGACCATGCCCAACTTGTAGTTGAACAGCGAGCCGTCGTTGTCGAAGCTTGGCGAGAGTACCCACTGCGGATTGGGACCGCCATTGTCGGTGATGCCAAGCTGGACATGGGAGAGCACAGGCAAGCAGCGCCAGTAGATGGTGCGGTAGCTGGTATCAAAAGCCCAGTGGGTTCCCCCAAAGGTGGAGGGAAAAGCAAAGATGACCTCATTGGAGGTCTCGTTGTTCCAGTCGAACACCTCGTACCAAGTCTTACCAAGCTGATAGTTGCCAAATTCTCCATTGGTGATGCGCTTGCACATTTCTATGCAGTCCTGCCAATGCTGCTGTCCGATATATTTCTCAGCGTTGAGGTACAGTCTGACCAGCATGGTGGCAGCTGCCGCCTTAGTGAAGGTGCCTTGGCTGTTACCATTGCCGTCATTACCTGTCTTTGCAGGCAGTTTCTCCACAAGATCTTTAAGTTCGGTTTCGAGCCAATCAAAGGCCTGCTGGGGAGACACCTGCTTCATGTCCTCCGGATTTTCCGAACCCGACTTTGTGTCGATGATGATGTTGCGGTAGCCATCGAATAGATAGTAGTGAAACCAGGCGCGCAGAGCTCGTAACTGGAGCTTGAAGCTCTCTTTCTCTTCTGCGGAGATATTCAGTTTTGAGGCATCCTGCTGGTCGAGGTCATTCATGACGAGATTGCATTTGCCGATGCCAACGTAGTATGAGCTCCATGGGTCACCAATGCGTACAGGTCCCTCGTCGATGTTCCAGGTATGCGTGTGAGCGCGTATCCATCTGCCGTTGTCGTACCAGCTGCCTACATCGCGTGTAGGTGTGATAATCTGGTCTCCAGACTCCTCCATGCCCTCAAATTTCAAGGTACATGTCCAATAGGCGTGCTCGAAAGGGCTGAGTACTGCCCTGACTATGTCCTCGCGTGACTTATAGTAGTTGGATGACATGACCTGACTATAAACTGTCTCGTCGAGGTTGGTGCAGGAAGTCACGGTGAGGCTCGCTGCGAGGATTAATCCTATGTTGATTGATATAAGCTTCATATTCCAATTATTACTTGTTAGTTATCGAATATCTTTCTAAAAGGTGACCTGCATGCCAAAGATGAAAGAGAAGCATGAAGGATAATAGTTCGCGTTACCACCGAAAGTGCCAGGGGTAAGCCCGTTGACCTGGTAGGTTGAGGGATCAACACCTGGGAAGTGGGTGAAGGTGTAGAGATTGTTGGCTGTACCATAGAGACGCACCTTTTCGATAAACCGGCGATTGATGTTGAATGTATAGCCCAATGAAATGGACTCTATTTTCCAATAGTCACCCCGATGGATAAACCAGTCAGAGATTACATTCGACCCTGTGGTAATCAGTTTGTTACGACGGTAAGCATTGGATGAGACGTTCCCTACGAACGACTGCAAGCCGTAGTAAAAGTCATGAACGTCGAAAATATCGAAGCCAAAAGCCCCGCGCATGAAGATACTTGCATCAAAGTTTTTCCATGTGATGCTGTTGGTCAGCGCAGCGTTCCATTTTGGCAATCCATTTCCTGTAACAGATTTGTCTTGTTCCGTACCCTCAGCCACGTTAATGACCTTGCCATCCTTGTTGAAGATAAGCCAGTCGCCAGTGTCGCTTACACCAGCATAACGATAGGTGAAGAAGCTGCCAATACGCTCACCCACAGCGATTCGCTGAAGATAACCAGGATTTCCAGGATTGGACATAATGCACGTGTTGTAGTAGTCCTGACCCTTATAGACATCATTGGAGAAGCTCACAAACTCATTGTTGTTGGTGTAGGCATTGGCACTGATTGTCCACATGAAGTCTCTGGTGACAATAGGCTTGACATTCAGCTCAAACTCAAAACCTGTATTCTTCAGCGTACCCACATTGGCATAGATGGAGCTAAAAAGATTAGGCGGGACAGGCGCATCGTAGCTGCCAAGCAAATCTACTTGTTTTTTGTGATAATAATTGACGGAACCGCTGATGCGGTCGTTGAAGAGCGAGAAGTCGATACCTACATTCTGGTTGTGTCCCTTCTCCCATCTAAGGTTAGGATTGACATTGTTTGCCGGACCCCATACTCGATAAGACTTGCCGTCGTAAATGTAGTAGCCAAAAGCTCGGTAGATGGAAAGACTTTGATAATTGCCAATCTCCTGGTTGCCTGTTACACCATAATCATAACGCAACTTGAGATCGGTGAGCCAGCCTTTCGACCATTTCATAAATGGCTCATCGGAGATTCGCCAACCAACAGAAACTGCAGGAAAATTTCCCCATTTGTTGTTGAAGCCAAAGCGCGACGAACCCTCATGCCGGATGGAGAAGCTTGCGATGTAACGCTCGCGGTAGTTGTAGTTTAGACGTCCAAAGAAGCCTATCAACTTGTGGTCTTCCTTGAAAGTACCCAATCCTGTACGTCCTTTTTCTGCGGCGAGCCACTCGCCACTGCCCAAGTTGTTGTAGGATGTGGCGTCAGAGGCGAAGTCCTTGTTGTTGCCGTTCAGACCCTGTCCCATACCATAGCCGTAGCTATAGCCAAGCATGGCGGCCAAATGATGCATGCGCTTGTAGTCCCAAGTGTAATTGACTACAAGGTCGAGGTTACGGTTAATCGAGTTATTGTAAGAGCGAGATGCCTGCCCCTTGTAGTTTTCGTGGATGTTGGCATTGAGGGTGGAAGGACTGTAATAACCGTCGAACTTGTCAATATGTTGCTCGGAAAATGTAATTCGGGCTGTGAGCGACATATCGTCACGTTTGGGAACGAGCAGCGGCAGAATGTTGAGTTTGGCGGTACCGTCCCATGCGAGCATTTTTACCTCACCGTCAGACTTCACAGTCTTCATCTCCTCTATAACATTTGCACCAGGCTGCCCCCAGAAGTCAGTATATGATCCGTCGGATTGTACGGGATCAGTTGTTGGATTGTTACGTAGCAAGTTGGAGAACCAGCTCCAGTCGCTAAATTTCCGCTTTACGTATCGTGGTGCGATGTTGGCCGTGAAAGTGAGTAGTCCACTTGCTGTGGTGTGGTTGATGCTTGCGCGGGCTCCATACTCCTTGCGGTCTGAGCGAAGGTCAATGCCATTGGCATAGCGGTGGTCAACCGTCACGCGGTAATTGGTCTTGATGTTACCACCAGAGATGGTAAGCGTCTGCTTGACTACCTGCCCGGTGCGCGTAGCGGCATCAAACCAGTCGGTGTTGCCACCCTTGTCCAAAGTGTTGTTGTTGACGGTACGATATTCACGGAACTCATTAGCCGTAAGCAGGTCAATTTCACGCTTAGCCACATTGGCCGTATAGTTGACCTCATAAGAGGTGTGGATTTTCCCGTCGCGTGACCCTTTCTTCAGATTGACGATGATGACACCATTGCTGGCACGGGTACCATAGATGGCAGAAGCCGCACCGTCCTTGAGTACATCTATAGACTCAATGTCGTTGGGATTGATATTCGTCAGATTGCCTTCCGGCACACCGTCGATGACAATGAGCGGAGACATGCCCGCTGAGCGCGAACTCACGCCACGTATCTGGAGGGAGGCCTGCTGGTTTGGGTCGCCCGTACCTGTGTTGACAACTGAAAGGCCGGAGACCTTGCCCTGCAGAAGCATGCCGGCATCAAGCGACGACACCTTGTTGAAGTCGCCCGCGCCCACATGAGAGATAGCTGAGGTCATCTCCTTCTTCTTCATCGAGCCGTAGCCCACCACCACCACTTCGTCAAGGCTCTTCAGTTCTTCCTGAAGCTGCACATTGATTGGTTTTGAATATGGTGTTAACTTAACTATCTTATTCTTGCATCCAATATAGGAAATAGAGATGGACGCAGTTTGCGAGGGCACTTGTATCGTGAAGTTACCGTCGGCGTCGGTGACTCCGCCATTTGTCGTACCCGTCGCCACGACAACCGCACCTACGATAGGTTCACCCTCCTCGTTGGTGACCGTACCCTCTACGGTACGCTTAGGCTTTTGGCCAGCCGTGGAGGATTCTGGCCGCGACGAGGTATTACTACGTGCCGACTCAGCCTTTTTCCCTTTGTAAATGGAGATTGCGCGTTTGTTGATTTCAAAATTAAAATCGTTTCCGAGCACCTTTCGCAAAACAGTCCTTAAAGGTGTCCGATTGAATTTCGCCGTTACACGCTTGGCTGAGTTTATATCATGAGTACCGTAAGCAATGGAATAATTGGTCTGCCGCTCTATTTCAGCAAGTACATCGCTCAATGCAGCATTGCGGAAAGTCTTTGTGACCGTTTGTGCCTGCAAGCCCAATGCGCACAAGCACAGCATAACAAGCACGATGGACTTGTTAATAGCAAGTGGAATGTTCTTCATCTTTGTGTTAGTTTTAGATTTAGAGGAAAAAATTGAATGGCTATTGATGAAGTCCTTTGGCACGCAAATAACCAAGCACCTGATATGGACTGTCAGTCATAAACATACGGATGCCCAACCCAAGTAAGTCGTCGAAAGTCTTGCTGTTACCGTTTATCAAGTCGGCCTCAGCCGTTTTTCCATTCGTGTCATCCATGACAACGTCAGTCACAATCATATTGTCATTTCGAGCTGAGACGATTGCTGCGTTATCTGATCCCAAAGTGAACTGCACAAAGGAGTTTCGGCCAATATTTTTTAAGGGTGCGTAGACATCGGGAGTACCCCACGCATAGACATGCGCTGTAGGACAGAGTTGCAAAATTTCTCTGGCTTTTTCCGCAGTGTTGACGTAAAAGAGAACTTGCTCCAACATGCCACATTCTTTGACAATGTCGAACACGATTTGAGAAGTGGCCGTACGTGTCGGATAGTCGAGGTTGACATAAACATGACCGCGGGCTGCCTCAAGAAACTGTTTCAGAGTTGGCATCACCTCGTTTGTTGGCCTGCCCATGCGGTCTTTGAGCATGTAACTCTGCAACTGGCTAAGGGTGAGATTACTGATATTTCCAGAGCCTGTAGTAGTGCGGCTGATATTCTCATCATGGCAGACAACAACCTGTCCGTCTTTCGTCAGTCGTGGGTCGCACTCAATGAAATCACACCCTGCTGCGATAGCAGCCTTCACAGCGGATATGGAGTTCTCGGGAATGGCCATATTGCCCGTGTTGGCACGGTGAGCCATTACCAGCACATCCTTGTAGTTAGGGTCACTAAATCTGGTCATAAGACGGGTGAGTGCCAACTGGGCAACCTTGACGTTCTGGCGTCCCACTTTGACAGAATCGGCCACATGTAGGCTGGTCGTCACTACGTAATTGCCTGCCTCCTCATAGACATGGTTGACACCTTCTTGAATGCTCTGCTCTCCGCTTCCGTCACCAAAATTGATAGTGCCGACTACTTTAGAACCTGTTGCACATGAGGCGGTAACCGTCTCGCCAATGGCAGGATAGAGGTTTGACAAAACCACCTGTTGGTCGCCGTCGTCAAAATGGACGATGTGTTCTTCGTCACTGCGACATGATATGGCAGTGAAAGCAAGGGCAATGGTAAGTACGTTTCTGGCACTCCTCCATAGAGGACTCTCTGGCCAATGAATGAAATTAATTAATGTTTCCATGTGTTTTGGTTGTTAATTAAGAAGATTGGATAATTAAGTTATTTTATATATATGGTGTCGTTTCTGCGCTCATAAGAGAATGGCTTGATATTGCTTAGAATGTCGAGTATCTCGCTGACCGTTTCCTTGTTGCGCATGGAAATGTTAAAGCAATAATTTCTAAGTGCGGGGTCCATAATTATGATGTTTACGGCATACTTTCGAGACAATATTTTTGCCAAATTCTCAAACTTGATGGATGAGTAGTTGATTATACCGTCTTTCCATGCATTGGCTCTATTGGTCATGGTTCTCTTGATTATTACTCCAGATTGACGGTTGACGGAAACCTCCTCGTTGGGCTTGAGAGTCAGTGAAGATGTCCTGTTGCTGACTGTGACACTGCCTTCAAATAATGAGACCTTGTTCTCCGCGTCATCACGGTAGGCCGATACGTCGAACTTCGTGCCGTGGACTACGATGTCGCTGCCATTTGCAGCCACTGAGAAAGGTTTACCATTGTGCTTGGTTATTTCAAAATAGCCTTCACCGTCGAGTTCCACGCTTCGGTTGTCGTCGTTGAACCGGTTGGAATATCTCAGAGTGCTGCCGGCATTTAGCCATACCCGGGAGCCGTCAGGCAGGGTCACCATCGACTTGCCTCCCAAGGGGGCCGAGCTGACGTAATACTGCTGAGGACGTTGGCTCACCACAAGGTAAGTGACGAGTGATGAGATGAGCATGAACAGTAAAATGGCTGCTATGCGGCGCATATATAATAAGGTGTGCGAGAAGGATAAACGCTTCTTCAAAGAGTTATCGCACATTGACAGTTTGGCTTCTAACCGCTCCCACATAGACAGTGCATCTGCACTTGGAACATATGTGCGTTTCCATTCTTGCTCCCATTGGCTCATCAGGGTCTTGCAGTCAGGCCTGTTGAGCAGTTGCCTTGACAGGAGAGCCTCATCATCAACGGTCGTCTCACCGTTGAGATATTTTATATATAATTGTCTTATGTCGGGCAGTATGTCCATGATGGTGTTTCTTTTCTGTTATTTCTATTATTGTGGACAACTAAAATCGAATTATCCCTACGCACCTCCCACTTTTTTTTGTAATTTTGCAGAAAAGAAATTAAAATCTTCCGTTGAAATGACTTACAATTATGATAACCGATTGTTGCTGACCAGCCACATCAAAGCGGGGTTGCCGGGTGCATACGAATACCTGTTGAAGCTGTACTACCCCAGACTGCACAACTATGCGCTGCATTATCTAAAAAATGAGGAAAATGCATCGGATGTTGTCCAGGATGCTATGGTCAAGTTGTATCTTGGAAGGGAGAATATCACGACTGACGATGTGGCCTCGCTCTTGTTTTCCATTCTCCGCAATGAATGCTTAAATAAGTTGAAGAGCGAGAATGTCAGACGAAATTATGCCGCGCTTATCAAGGACACAAGAGACGCTGACAGACTCTATAATACCGACTTACTTAACGACACGAGCCACAAGATACTCTATGAGGAGCTATTGGAGATGGTGGATCAGGCTATTGACAATATGCCGGAACAGACCAAAACGATTTACAAGTTGAGTCGTATGGAAGGATTGAAAAACAAGGAAATAGCCGATACAATGGGCATTTCCATTAAGACCGTAGAGAAACATATCACGCGTGCCAACAAACTTCTAAAAGACAGGCTGGGCGAAGAGGGTTATCTCGTATTCTCCCTGCTATTGGCTTGTCTGTCTTAGGCCTGCTATTTTTCTTTGGGAAACAAATTATTTTGCCGTATCCTTTCCGCTGCGCTTCTCACGGTGATAGCTACGGTACTCGTCAAGCGGTATCTCTACATCTGGCTCGCGCAGCATTCCCTGCTTGGGAAGATGGAAACGCAGGTAGCGGATGTTCAGACCACGCTCCATCCACATGCGCTCATAATAGGTCTGGATGGTGAGAAGCGGTGACTCCAGCAACACAGCAGGAGTGTCGTGATAGAGGTCTTGTGTGATGATGTCAACCGGCAGGCGGTTGCATTCCACCATGCAACGCGTATAGGTGAACAGAAAGTTGGAGTCGGTCTTGAGATGTACCACACCGCCGTCAACGAGGAAGTGGCGATAGCGCTCCAGAAAGTATGTGGAGGTAAGGCGCTTGCGCGGGTTCTTCATCTGCGGGTCGGAGAAAGTGAGCCAGATTTCCTGTACCTCATCGGTCGAGAAGAACCGGTCAATAATCTCGATGCTGGTGCGCAAAAAAGCCACATTGGTCAGGCCTTCCTCCAGAGCTTGCCTGGCACCTGTCCACATGCGAGCTCCCTTGATGTCGACACCGATGAAATTGATGTCGGGGAAAAGTCTGGCCAGACCAACGGCATACTCACCCCTGCCGCATCCCAGTTCAAGGACGATGGGATGGTCGTTGTGGAAATATTGCTCGCGCCAGTGGCCCTTCATTTGAAACGGTACGTCGCTGATGACGGAGAACGGGTATTGAAACACGTTCTTGAATGTCTCCATCTCGGCGAACTTGGCCAGTTTTCCTTTTCCCATAATATCGGTGCTATTGCGTTATTTTAAGTGTTCGCCAAACCATGTGGCAATCTGGCGGAGCAGGTGGGTGCGTGTGTTGCCGCCACTGATGCCGTGGTTGCGGTTGGTGTAATAGTTCTCCTTGAAGTCCTTGTCGGCCTGTACGAGTGCCTCGGCATACTCAAAGGTGTTTTGCGGATGCACATTGTCGTCGGCAGTGCCATGGCAGAGCAGCAGTGCGCCATGCAGTTTGGAGGCCCGCCGGATAGGGTTGGTGTCGTAGCCTGTGGGGTTCTCCTGCGGCGTGCGCATGTAGCGCTCGGTATAGATGGTGTCGTAGAACCGCCAGTCGGTGGGCGGCGCTACGGCAACGCCGGCCTTGAACACCGGGCGGCCCTCGCTCATGCTCATCAGCGTGTTGAAACCGCCGAAGCTCCAGCCCCAGATGCCTATATTGTTCTTATCGACATAGGGCAGCGTGCCAAGGTAGAGGGCTGTCTCCACCTGGTCCTTGGATTCAAGGTCGCCCATACGCTGGTAGATGCATTTCTCAAAATCAACGCCTCGTCCACCAGTGCCACGCCCGTCGACGCAGACCACGATGAAACCCTGCTGGGCGAGGTACTGGTCGAAAGCCCCGCCCTGCCCCATCGAGCCTGACGACCAGGAGTTGACTACCTGCTGGCTGCCGGGGCCGCTGTACTGGAACATGATGACGGGATACTTCCTGGAACTGTCGAAGTTGGCCGGCTTTACCATCCAACCGTCGAGTTTAACCCCCTCTGAGGTGGTAAATGAGAACGTCTCGCGCTTTGTCCAGCCATATTCCTTAATTTTGGCTGCCAGTGCCTTGTTGTCGATATTGGTAGAGAGCAGTTTTCCTCGGTTGTCTCTGGTGGTATAGACATAAGGCGTATCATAGTTGCTCCACGTATTAACGAAATACTTGCAGTCACCCGAGAACACGGCATCGTTCCAGCCTTCTTGCTGGGTCAGCCGTTGAATGGAGCCATTCTTGTGCATCACATACACCTGGCGATCGTGCGGATTGAGTGCCGCTGCCTGGTAATAGACATCCCCCGTCGTCTCGTCGTAGCCGTAGACCGCCGTGATGTCGTAGTTGCCCGGCGCAATCTTGCGCATGAGCTGTCCGTTCTGATTATAAAGATAGAGATGCATGAAGCCGTCACGGTCTGAGGGCAGGAGCACGTAGTCACTGCCGATGCGGATGTTGGCCATGGCATCCTCCTGCACGTACTTCGGCACGCTTTCCTTGATAAGGAGGCGGGCAACGGTGCTGCGCGGGTTGACCGTGTAGAGGTTGAGCACGTCCTGGTGGCGGTTCATCGTATAGACCACGATGCGGTCGGCGTCGCTGGTTCCGATGATGCGGGGCATGTAGCCGTCGGCGTCGACGGGGACGTTGAGCTGCTGCGTGCGGTGGCTCTTGATGTCGTAGCTCCAGGCCGTGACCTTGGAGTTGGCCTCACCGGCTTTCGGGTATTTGTAGCTGTAGAGTCCGGGATAGACGGCATACTCCTTGCGCTCGGGATGGCTGCCCTTGAAGAGCTGCAGGTCGTACTGGCGCACGGCTTTCTCGTCGTAGCGTATCCAGCACAGCATGGTGCCGTCGCCGTTGAAGGTCAGGGCGCGGTTGAAGCCGAACTCCTCCTCGTTGACCCAGTCGGGAATGCCGTTGATGACCTCGTTCACCTTGCCGTCCTTGGTCACCTGGCTCTCGCTGTTGTTATAGAGCAACTTCACCAAAAAGATGTTGTTGTCTCTGACAAACGCCACCTGCAGTCCGTTGGGTGACCAGACGGGACACTGCTGCGGGCCACCGTCGGAGAGGCGTTCGAGCTTGCGTGTGCTGATGGTGTAGATGTAGAAGTCGGCCTTGTAGGAGCGCCTGTAGACGGGCTGCCGGTTGGTACTGATGAGCAGCCGGGTGCCGTCGGGTGACATGATGTAGCCGTCAAAAGACTTGATGGTCTCGCCCTGGGTATTGTTGACGTCAAACAATACAGCTGTCTGCTGTCCCGTCTTAAAGGAGTAGCGCACAATTTTTTTGCCGTCCTGCGAGATGCGGGCGTACTGGTCGGTACCCTTGATGGGGTCGATGCCTGTCATGCGCTGTGCGGCAAAGGTGCCGTCGGTAAGCGATTTCAGACTGATGGGGGTGTCAGCCAACGACATCATTGTCATAAGCAGAAAAATTCCTAAAGAGATGAACCTTTTCATGTTAACCGGTGAATATTCAAGTAGTGCAAAGGTAGCGATTTTACGTCACACCAACAAGAAAGCGTTCCAAAAACATGCCGTACAGCATGAAAAATGATGGATTGCCCGATTAGTCGGCTATATATTGGTTGAGGGCGAATGCCCACAGCTTATAGCCGAAGGGAGACAGGGCGAAGCCGTCCTGCGTGAGTTCGCGCCGCAGCTCGTATGTGCCGTGGCGGACAAATGTGCGGAAAAGGTTGATATAGGTGATGCCGTTACGCTCGCAATAATGGCGCAACAGGCGGTTGAACCGTGCCACAATATTGGTCTTGTCCTTCAGGTCCTCACGCCCGAGGGTCTCATTGACGGGCAGCACGCTCTCGACGAAGAGCTGCGTCCTGGGCGACTGACGGCGAATAAGTCGAACTACGTCCTCATATTGTCGAAGCAGTTCGGCAGGAGTTTTTCCGCCAATAAGGTCGTGCGCGCCCACCATAAGGAAGATAGCTTTCGGCTTGCCGCGGGTGACGGAGCCGACGCGGCGGGCAACACCCTCAATGTTGTCCCCGGCAATACCGCGGTTGCGGATGTGGCGGGCACGGAGCAGCACGTTCCAGTCACCGGCATACTCGATGAAGTCGTCACCGAGCATCACCACATCGGTCGAGTCGATGGGACGCATTTTTGCGAACTCTGCCAGTTTCTCATTGTAAAAGTTGGACTGGCCGCAGGCAAATAATGTCATCCACGCCAGGGCCATGAGTGTCATAATCCTTTTCATGGCTTCCTTTATTTGAACACGCTGTAGTCCTCGCTGAGCAGCAGCTGCTCGATGGTCACTTTAGGATGCCGAAGCATGTAGTGGTTCACTTTCTTGATGAAGTCCGTATCGAAAAATTGCTGACCAAGAGCTTTGTTGGCTACCCACATCACCTTGCCCATGTGCAGGTCTTTTTCCAACTGCGAGCGGGTATCGTAGTTGTTCATAGGAAACTGGCTGAGCAGGTAGAAGCTCACACAGTCCGGCACAATGTAGTTGCGCCCCATTGACTCCAATTGCTCGCTGGAATAGCCAAACTGCTTATACAGCGGGTATTTAGCACCCATATATTTGTCCAAAGATATGCCGATGCTACGTTCACCGACGACAATGCTTTGGTCTAATGCTCCTATTTGGGCGTAGACACGTGGCAACGGCAGGCTGGGCAGCCACTCCTTCAGGTTGCCGAAAGCTTTCTGCAGACTGGCGTTGATGTCGTCCATGGAGGCGAACTCTGACTCGGCGTCGGCGACAAGCGTCTGCAGGGTGGAGTCCTGATAGAAGCGGAGAAAACGCTCGCTGATGTCATGGTCGCTTACGTCTCCGATGTGAAGCATCTTCTCGACCAGCGTACGTGTCTCAATAGGATACTCCGTGTTCATCTGCTGAAGAGCAGAGAAATCACCAGTGATCACATAACGGCTCTCAAGACGGTCATAACGCTCTACCTTCATGGTAGAGGGGTCGTCATCTTCGTTTGGTTTAAGCTTGAACTCACAAGCTGTAAACAGCAGTACGACGGAAAGCAATATGTAATATACCTTGTATTTCAATGTTATCTGTTCTACATCTGCAAAAGTAAGCAAAAAAGTTAAACCTGCCAAATATTAAGCTAAAAAAATAAAAATAAACTGCTCAAAATGTTATTTTATTCTGTTGACTTTGAACAAAACCTAAAAAGTCAAGGCTCTGCACACCACGTCAGCATGTAATCTGCGGTGTGTTCAAAGTCAATTCTGACGGTGTCACCCCGCTTCAGGTCATCAGTGTTGACAAAGCCGTCTGAAAGTGAGAAAGGGTGTAGCCGCATATCGAAATATTGCAGGTCTTCAGCCGACCGCATTTTGTAGAGTGCTTCTTTCGCGCACCAGTTGACGAGGCGTTTCTCAAGTCCTTCGCAATCTTCGTCGGAGCGGATAAACCGGCTTGCAACTCTGTTGACCCTGTCAGAAATATACTCCACATCGATGCCTGTCTGATAATGTTCAGATATGATCATCGCAGCCCATCCCCGTGTGTGACTGAGGCTTATCTCATAACCGTCAATCAGCGGTTTGCCGGCTTTGTCGTGCTTGATTTCCACTTGGTCAAGTCCGGTCAATGCGTTGAGCAGCTGGTAGGTTACCAGCCGCTCTATTTTGCGTGTGTCGGAATTGATGCTGGACAGGTCGAGACAGGTCGGACAGGGCAGGTCAGTCACTTTCTCCGTGATATTCCATAGTCCGAGGCGCAAACCGTCACTTAGTGTTTGTATCGTTGTCAGTGGCATCGTTTTCCTTGTCGTGTATCACAATCTTTACCTTGCTGATGCGACGTCCCTCCTGCCCCATTACCTCAAAGGAATACTGCTTGTAGTTGATTTTCTCGTGCAGGGATAGAAAATCGCCTTTCAGTTCCAGAAGCAGGCCGGCGAGGGAGTCGGCGTCGCCGGCCACGTCGTCAAACTCGTCATCGTCTATGTTGAGGATTTTGCACACATCGCTCAGTAGGGTCTTTCCTTCGAAGATATATGTGTTGTTGTTAACCTTGGTGTAGGTTTTTTCCTCTTCATCATATTCGTCATTGATCTCTCCTACAATCTCTTCCAAGATATCCTCAAGGGTGACAAGGCCGCTTGTCCCCCCAAACTCATCCACGACGATGGCGATGTGGATTTTGTTCTCCTGAAACTCACGCAGCAGGTCGTCAATCTTCTTTGTCTCGGGTACGAAATAAGGCGGACGTATGAGGCTTTGCCATCTGAAGTTGTCCGGCTTGGAGAGATAGGGCAAAAGATCCTTGATATACAGTAGACCGCGAATGTTATCCTCGTTGTCCTGATAAACGGGGATGCGGCTGAAATTGTTGTCAATGATGAATTGCAGCACTTCCTTGTAACTGCTTCGTATGTCGATATCCTCGATGTCCTGGCGTGTTGTCATCACTTCCTTTGCCGTTTCATCTCCAAAGCGTATGATGCCTTGCAGCATGCTTTGCTCATCCTTGATTTCGTCTTTGTTGGTGAGCTCAAGTGCCTGCTCAAGGTCATCCACGCTCAACTGATGGCTCTCTTTAGGCACGGCTTTCTCGGCGATAACACCGCTCTTTATGAGTACTGTTGATAATGGCCAAAAGAGCTTTCGGAGGAAAAAAATGGCCCCTGCGGCATGGCGACAGAATTTCAACGCTACCTGCCGACAATACACTTTTGGCATTATCTCGCCGAAAAGCAGCAGCAGAAATGTCAACAGCACCGTAATCACCAAGAATTCAAGCCATGCTACCTTGAACCTCACCAATGTGGCAAAGATGTAGTTGCACAGCATGATGATGGTGACGTTGACAAAGTTGTTGGTGATGAGAATTGTGGCCAGCGTGCGTTCATTGTCCTCACGCAGTGTCTCAATGCGGGCGTCGGCCGGATTTTTCTCCGGGTCCAACTTGTCCAGGTCCTGGGGGGACAGGCTGAAGAATGCAATTTCCGAGCCGCTGGCAAAGCCGGAACACAACAGCAGCAATACGGTGAGTACAATGGCCACCGCCACACCTGGTGTAAGATGTCCCAGTTCGATAAGACTGCTTAATTGTTGTATAAACGAAATATCCAAGGCTGTTATATCATTGTCGTTTGGGAGTGAGTAGCTCCATGTTTTCCACCATTATCTCTGACTGGTTATGCACCGTGCCTGCCTTATCCTCGTAGGAACTATAGCGAAGACGACCCTCCACATAGAGTTTGTCGCCCTCGTGCACGTGGTCTTCCACAATCTTGGCCATGGAGCCAAAGAACACCAGGCTGTGCCAGTCGGTATGGTCGGGAACCTTTGTTCCGTTCTTGGCCACGTAGCCGCGCTCTTTGGTGGCAAGGCGCACTTTGGCTACGGCCTGGTCGACATCGAAGTACCTGACATCGGGCTCTTTGGTCACTATGCCTATTAACATCACCTTGTTCATGCCGTTGCCTCTCCCAAGCGACCGTTCATGACTATTTCCACAAGCCTAAATACTTGAAATGGAAATTCTTCCCCTTTGCTGAGGGAAACTGGCTGCGGTAATCGACACGGTCACGCAGGTAGTCAACGATGCGGTTGTAACAGTCAATGCCAGAATTGGCTTTGACATCAGCGACAAATTTCGTGTCACGGTATTCGTGCTTCCCGGTAGCAGGGATAAGCACAACGCGCTTGAAGTTCACCTCACCCTCGTACCATCCCGGACGGTCCTGGTTAAGCCGGGTAACAATGTTGTCACTCTCGCTAAAATGTTCTCCGTCTTTTTTCCCGGGCTGGCGAACGGCTTTTTTGGCCTTAAAGTCAGTCATGTTCTCTGCCGTGGTCTTAATGACGATGAAATAAATATGAGAACGTACTTTATAGCGTTTGGGGAACATGACGCTGCTCTCAGCATATTCTCTCAAGTCTGATTCGAGTTCGGGAGTGATGTTAATCTCAGGAATGGAGCGCAAGAATTTCAGTGCCTCGTCAACACTGTCAACAAGCGTTTCATTATTAAAATAACGGATATACAAATTCATGGGTTGAAAAGTTGCTTTTCATAAAAAAAAGAGCGGCAAACGGGACTCGGACCCGCGACCTCGACCTT
>CABVDL010000009.1 GCA_902497035.1 uncultured Prevotella sp. | reverse complement strand
TCGGGTACGGCACTGCTCAATCTTGCCCCGGCCGTGGCTGAGGCTTTCTACCAGCACCTGCCGTTGGTTGTGGTTTCCGCCGACCGCCCACCGCAATGGATAGGTCAGCTCGACGGACAGACCATGCCGCAGCCTGATGCCCTCGGACGCTTCGTCCGCAAGGCGGTGTCGCTGCCCGAGCCATGCGATGAAGAACAGCACTGGTATTGCAACCGTCTGGTCAACGAGGCACTCATCGCTGCCCGGCGCGACGGAGGAGGGCCGGTCCACATCAACGTGCCGATAACGCCGCCGCTCTATGACTTTACCGAGGAGGAGCTGCCCCATGAGCGTAAGATTGAATTTTGGTCGTGCACGAGCCATGCCTGCGGCGCTGCCGGCATCCCCTTTGCCCATGCGTTGCTGGAAGGACTGCGCCGGGCCGAGCGTCCACTCATCGTTCTTGGGCAGATGAAGCCCAAGGAGGTGGCCGAAGAAGTGGTGGAGGCTTTGGAGGCAAAAGACTACGTGGTGTTGCGGGAGCCGTTGGCTGGTCCTGTGGTTGCGGGAGGCTTGGACGCTATGCTGCAAAAGGTGAGCCTGTCAGCGGATATGTTGCCCGACTTCATCCTTTACGCCGGCGGCACGCTGGTGAGCCGGCGGCTGAAGGCTTATCTGCGCCATTGCCGCCATGCCGCGTGCTGGCGAGTGGACGCACGGGGTGAGGTGGCTGACACATTCCTTAATTTGACCGGCGTGGTGCAGGCCTTGCCCCAGGATGTGCTGGCGGCAATTGCAGGGCCGGGCAATGCGAGGTGGGCTGACTACTGGAGAGCGTTGGGCGATGAGGCGTGGGAGCACTGTCGCCGCTACCAGCCCGACTACTCGGGCATGCTTGCCGTGAAGTTGTTTGAGGAGCGGTTGCAGCGCGACGACTGCTGGGCTGTGACGCACTATGCCAACAGCATGGCGGTGAGACTGGGCTGTGTCTATGCGCCGCATCATATCTTCTGCAACCGCGGCGTGAACGGCATCGAGGGGTCGCTCTCCACGGCGGCCGGGTTCTCGCTGGCGGCCGGGAGCAACGTGTATTGCGTCGTAGGTGACCTGAGCTTCTTCTACGACCGCAATGCGCTGTGGAACCGCAACCTCCGCGGCAACCTCCGCGTGCTGCTGCTCAACAATGGCGGTGGCGGCATCTTCGAGAAGTTCTCCGGCCACCTCGGTGAGGCCTTCGACAGGCGCAACGTCATGGCGCAGCATCACACTACGGCACGCGGCATGTGCGAGGACAACGGTGTGGCGTACCGCCGCGCCGGCGACGCTGCCGCCCTCGACGAGGGGCTGCGGTGGCTCACCAGCCCCCAGGCTGAGCGTCCGATGCTGCTCGAGGTGGTGACCGATGCCGGTACCGACTGGGCCACCTACCAACGCTATTTCGAATCAATGCAATAACAGCTGCCGGTTCCGTTGGCCGCTGCACGGGCAGCAGCTTAACCTCCGGCCATAAAAAAATAAACTATGGAGAAACGGGAATGGAAGTCCATTGAGGGCTTCAACTTCAAGGAAATTCTGTTTGAGGAATACCATCACATCGCCAAGATCACCATCAACCGGCCTCGCTACCGCAACGCTTTCACGCCGCTCACGGTGTGGGAGATGAGCCAGGCGTTCACCTATTGCCGCGACTGCCTCGACATCCGCGTGGTCATCCTTACAGGCGCGGGCGACAAGGCGTTCTGCTCGGGCGGCGACATGCACGTGAAAGGACGCGGCGGCTACGTGGGCTCCGACGGCGTGCCGCGGCTCAACGTGCTCGACGTGCAGATGCAGATACGCCGTCTGCCAAAGCCGGTCATCGCCATGGTCAACGGCTACGCCATCGGCGGCGGACACGTGTTGCATGTGGTATGCGACCTCACCATCGCCTCCGACAACGCCATCTTCGGTCAGACAGGACCTAAGGTGGGGTCGTTCGACGCAGGTCTCGGCGCCAGCTATCTCGCCCGTATCGTGGGACAAAAGAAAGCACGTGAGATATGGTATCTATGCCGGCAATACTCGGCTAAGGAGGCTGAACAGATGGGACTGGTCAACAAAGTGGTGCCGTTTGATCAGCTCGAGGACGAAACCGTCAGCTGGTGTGAGACCATCATGGAACGCTCTCCTCTCGCCATCAGAATGATGAAGGCAGGCTTCAACGCCGAACTCGACGGACAAGCCGGCATCCAGGAACTCGCCGGTGACGCTACCATGCTCTACTATACACTCGACGAGGCGCAGGAAGGAGGAAAGGCGTTTTTGGAAAAGAGAAAGCCAGACTTCGATAAATATCCCCAATTCCCTTGAGAGACATAGTAAATATAAAGACATAGTAACATAGTAAATATAAAGACATAGTAACATAGTAAATATAAAGACATAGTAACATAGTAAATATAAAGACATAGTAACATAGTAAATATAAAGACATAGTAACATAGTAAACAAGAAATAGTAAACAAGTTAGCTACTATTTCTTGTTTTCTGTATGTTGTTATGGCAATTATCTACTTTGTCTATAGAGACGGTACTTGCGTTTAAATTGTAGTTGGTCGGCACCGAAGTTTATGAGTAGTCCATCGTCAATGCCAGTTGCAGTGAGGTAGTTGACTAACTGGATCTCGTTGGCCACTGTAAGGTTAGTGGTAGCCTTTATTTCAAGGATAAGCCGGTTGCCAACGATAATGTCAGCCTTGTATTTACCCACAATAATACCATCGTAGAACACATTCAGTGGCACCTCTGTCTGATAAGGCAGCTGATGCTTCCGTATCTCTATAACCATCGCATTCTTATAAACTGCCTCTAAATATCCCGGACCCAACTGCCGCCGTATTGCCTTGGCACACTCCATCATTGACTGAATGAGAATATTAATGTCCTCCATCTTATTCCATCATTTAGAAAGTTATTATGTTACTATATTGTATACTATGTTACTATTATTTATACTATGTTACTATGTCATAAAGTGTTTACTTTGTCTCAACAGAGAAAGCGCACCAGAATATCCCACACGGCGATGATATGGCACACGCTTCCAGCGAGAACGAAGAAGTGGAACACCGTGTGCATGTAGCGTCGCTTGCGTAGCGTGTAGAACAAAGCGCCGGTGACGTAGCATACGCCTTCGGCGACAATCCATATCACCGTCGCGGGGCTAACGGTGTCGATTAGCGGCTTGAATGCGATGAGGACGCTCATCCCCATGCCGATATAGGTCAGCGTCTCGAGGTTGCTGTGTGCTTTCAGCTTATGGAAGCTCGTGATGGTGCCGATGATGGCGCAGAGCCAGACAAAGCAGAACAGTGCCCATCCCCAATAGCCCTCGTGGCGCAAGGCGATAAGCGTGATGGGCGAATACGAGCCGGCGATGTGCCAGTAGATGGCGGCATGGTCCCATTTGCGCAACCGCTCCTTCCACGGCGACCATGCCGACAGCGCATGGTAGATGGTGGAGGCGATGTAGGAGCCGAGCATGCCTACAAGATAGAGGATGATGCCTGCCGTGGCCCATCCGTTGCCGCGTGTGAAGCAGAGGTAAAGGAAGACGGCTCCAAAGGCCACGCCCAAGGCTATGCCGCCAGCGTGGCTCCAGCTGTTCCACAGCTCTTCCTTATGGGAATAGAATATCTTAATTTTCATAATACATCAATATGATGAGGCAAATATAGATAAATTATTCTTGTTCCGTCGAAATTCCCGTCTTGCTTTTTTGTTTATTTGCTACTTTTACTTTATTTTTGTGCATCGAACGATTAAATCATTCTGTATGG
The DNA here is from genome assembly GCA_902497035.1 of uncultured Prevotella sp. Taxonomy (GTDB): domain Bacteria; phylum Bacteroidota; class Bacteroidia; order Bacteroidales; family Bacteroidaceae; genus Prevotella. Next base: position 41,936 of record CABVDL010000009.1, on the reverse strand, counting down.
ACATTAAACAACGATACACGGCCAGCGAGAGCCGTTACGACAACACCAGCTTCTACCGCCGTTGCGGGCGCAGCGGGGTGTTGCTGCCCAAGGTGAGCCTTGGCTTTTGGCATAACTTCGGCGGCGTGGACAGCTATGAGCGCAGCAGGGCCATCACCCACTATGCTTTCGACCATGGCATCACGCATTTTGACCTTGCCAACAACTACGGGCCACCCTATGGCTCGGCGGAGGAGACAATGGGCCGGCTGATGGATGACGACTTCCGTCCTTACCGTGACGAGCTGTTCATCTCGTCGAAAGCCGGATACGATATGTGGCCCGGACCTTACGGCAACTGGGGCAGCCGCAAATACCTCATGGCAAGTATCAATCAGAGCCTTCGGCGCATGCATATCGACTATGTTGACTTGTTCTACAGTCATCGCTACGACCCTGAGACACCTCTTGAGGAGACCTTACAGGCGCTGGTCGATGTGGTGAGACAGGGAAAAGCCCTCTATGTGGGCATCAGCCGCTGGCCATTGCATGCGCTTAAGACTGCCGTGACTTATCTGCGGGAGCACGACACACCGCTGCTTATTTACCAGGGACGGCTCAACCTCGTCGACCGCTCGCCCGTAGAGGAAGGCATTCTCGACTATTGCAGGACGCAGGGAGTGGGCTTCATCTCGTTCTCTCCCTTGGCGCAGGGTTTGCTCACCGACCGCTATCTCAACGGCATTCCGGCCGACAGCAGAATGGCCCGGAACAGCTCGCTCAAGCAGTCGGCACTTACCCCGGAGCTATTGGACAAGATAAAGGCATGGCATAAGGAGGCCACGGCTCAGGGCAAAACGCTGCCAGCCTACGCTCTCGACTGGATTTTGGAACAGCAGGGAGTGACGAGCGTGCTGGTCGGAGCCAGCAGCACGGAGCAGCTGGCGCAGAACCTGAGAGCATAGTACAATACGATGACGATGAGAGTAAGCTATACCAAGCGTCTCCTTCACTTCAAGGAGGCGGCCGGCACCTCGCGCGGTGTCTATACCACCCATCTTTCCTATTATATAAAGGTGGAGCAGGACGGCATTGCCGGTGTGGGCGAGTGCTCCGTGTTGCCCGACCTCAGCTGCGACGCCATGCCCGAGACGCGCTATGAGGCATTGCTCGGCAAGGTATGCGGCTTCGTTGAGCAGACCGGCGGCATACCCTACGAGATGCTGCGGCCATATCCCTCCGTACTCTTCGGCCTCGAGACCGCTTTCGCACAGCTCGATGCCGGTGGCAGCTGGGCACTGTCATCTACGCCCTTTGCCCGTGGTGAGGAGTCAATACCCATCAACGGACTGGTGTGGATGGGGACGTTTGAGGAAATGTACGGACGACTTGAGGCGAAGTTGCGGGCCGGCTTCCATTGTGTGAAGCTGAAAATCGGGGCCATCGACTTCAACCGCGAGCTGGACCTGGTGAGGCATATCCGCGAGCATTTTACGCCTGAGCAGATAGAGTTGCGCGTGGATGCCAACGGCGGATTTACGCCCGACAATGCCATGCAGCGGCTGGAGGCCCTCTCCCAATACCATATCCACTCCATCGAGCAGCCCATACGGCAGCACCAGTGGCGCGACATGGCCTGCTTGTGCCGTCAGTCACCGCTGCCCATTGCACTCGACGAGGAGCTCATCGGCGTGAACGATTTGGCTCAGAAGGAACGGCTGTTGGACGAGATACGGCCTCAATACATCGTACTGAAACCCAGTTTGCACGGCGGAATGCAAGGCTGTCGGGAATGGATAGAGATGGCGCGTGAGCGCGGTATCGGCAGTTGGATAACCTCTGCCTTGGAGAGCAATGTCGGCCTTAACGCCGTGGCCCACTTGTGTGCTGAGGTCTATGGGCCGCATATCACCATGCCGCAGGGGTTGGGTACGGGTCTGCTCTATACCGACAATATCCCGTCCCCTTTGGTGCTGCGGGGTGACGGCATGTGGTTTGATGAGGCGATGATGAGGAAAGGAGACCGGGGATGATGACGGTAGAAGATTTCATGGCCCAGTGGCATGACGGCAACGACAAGGTACTGGTGCATACGAGCGGCTCCACGGGCAAGCCTAAGCCGATGTGGGTGGAGAAGCGGCGCATGCTCAACTCAGCACGTATCACCTGCGACTTTCTTGGGCTGAAGGCCGGCGACACGGCGTTGCTCTGTATGCCGCTTGACTACATAGCCGGGAAAATGGTGGTGGTGAGGGCCTTGGAGCGGAAGCTGAGGCTGATAAGCGTCCCGCCGTCGGGGCATCCGTTGGCTCATCTGCCATTGGAAGAAAACGCCTCGGGGAGCGTTGAGCCTGTTGGGCTGGACTTTGCCGCGATGGTGCCGTTGCAGGTGTATAACTCGCTGCAGGTGGCGGACGAGCGGGAGCGGATGATGCGCATCGGCCATCTTATCATCGGAGGTGGCGCCATCGACGACAGGATGGCACGTGCGCTGCGACGGTTTCCCAATGCCGTGTGGAGTACCTATGGCATGACGGAGACCCTCTCGCACATTGCCCTGCGCAGGCTCAGCGGAGAGGAGGCGAGCGCCTGGTACACGCCTTTCGACAGTGTTAGCGTCAGCCAGACCCCAGACGGGTGCCTCGTCATCGATGCTCCGTTGGTGCATGAGGGACGGCTGGTGACTAACGACCGTGTCGAACTGCGTTCCGATGCCGTCACAGGGCGCAGGCAGTTCCGCGTGTTGGGAAGAAAAGACAATGTGATAGACTCCGGTGGAATAAAGATACAAATTGAGGAAGTGGAGCATGCGTTGCAGCCTTTTCTCCGTGCGCCGTTTGCCATTACGAAGTTGCCCGACGAGAAGTTCGGCGAGATAGTCGTGCTGTTGAGCGAGCAGAGCGACAGGGCAGAGCTGGAGGAAATCTGCATGAATGCCCTGCCGCATTACTGGGTGCCGCGTCGCTTCCTGCACGTCAGCCATATTCCCATGACCGAGACGGGGAAGATAGCCCGGCAGCAGGCCGGGGAGCTTGCGCTGAGGCTGTCTCAGCAGGATGTCCGTCCTAAAAGAGCCTAACCCTCACGGTAGAAGTCGAGACATTCCTTTATTTCGTCGTCCGTGGCCGTCTGGTTGATGTGGATTTGGCCGATGTCGGAGAGAAGCGTAAAGTTGATGATACCAGAATTGTTCTTCTTGTCGTGCCGCATCAGCTCAATGAGCTGGTCGTAGTCGTCGCACGTGATGGGGTAGCTGCCGTAGTAGTCGCGTATGAAGCGCACGGTCTGGTGCATTTTCTCGGTGGGGAAGCCTGTCTTGATGGCCGACAGATAGAGCTCGCAGATGAGACCATAGGCCACGGCATAGCCGTGAAGCAGGGGAGTGGTGCCGTTTTGTCCGAAAGCCCGTAGCGAAAAGCTCTCGAAAGCGTGCCCGAAGGTGTGGCCATAGTTCAGAGCCTTGCGTATGTCTTTTTCCTTAGGGTCCTTTTCTACTATTCGCTCTTTCACGCTGACGCTCTTGGCCAGCAGCGTCTGCAGATGCCTCAAGTCGGGATGGGCAAGGTCGAAGTTGATGAGGTCTGCCCAGTGCCTGTCGTCGGATATGAGGCCGTGTTTCAGCATTTCGGCGTAACCGGAGCGGATGTTCTGCTCGTCGAGCGTTCGCAGGAACTCCGTATCCAAGATGACGAACCGGGCGTCATTGAACACGCCAACCTCGTTTTTCAGTCCGTCGAAGTTTACGCCCGTCTTTCCGCCTACAGAAGCGTCAACCATGGCCAAGAGCGTTGTTGGGATGTTGATGAAGTCGATGCCACGCTTAAACGTCGAGGCGGCAAAGCCGCCAAGGTCGGTCACCATGCCACCGCCAAGGTTGATGAGCAGCGAGTGTCGCGTAGCCATGCCCTTGTCGAGTGCGCGCCAGACATCGCACACCGTATCGATGGTCTTGTGGGTGTCGGAGGGCTTGATGGTGATTTTGGTGGCATTGCGCAGCCCGTAAAAAGAGTCGAGCAGCGGCCAGCAAAGCTCTCTCGTGGTTTCATCAGTCAAGATAAAGACGCGCTCGTGCTCGCATTCTGTCATGGCCAAAGCCAAATCGGTAGCCAACTGATGTGAAAAGACAATTCTCTGCTTCATAACCTTTCTCTCTTGATGGTGTTGTTTTCTCTCTGTTGCTTGTTTACAAAAATACACAATAATCTTTGTCGGAATGGCCTCGCCGCCCAATATCTTAATACTTTTTAAGAGATTGGCAGCGCGTTTTGCGCATATCAAGGGGCAATGTGCAATATATGTCTTTAAACCTTTGCAGCCGGTTAGCGTCAAAGAGACGTAACATTTTCAGGAAAGCTCTAATTACATGAAGAAATTCATCCTTCTCAGCTTGTTCTTGTTGACCGCCATGGTGACGATGGCTCAGAAAACCACCATCACGGGAGTGCTGTTGGACAAGTCAAGCCACGACGCATTGTCAATGGCAACTGTGCAGTTGCTCCGTCAGGACTCCTCCTATGTAGCCGGTGCCTTGTCCAATGACAGTGGCCGTTTCGTGCTTCAGGTTCCTTCTGAGGCCAGGACTTATTTATTGAAAGTATCGAGTATTGGCTATAAGACCCACGTTCAGCAGGTTAAGGTCAGTGACGGCCAGCCCGTCTCCTTGGGCCGCATTCTGATATCCTCAGACGCCATCATGCTCAAGGGAGCCGAGGTAACGGCACAGGCTCAGAAAGTGGTGCTGAAAGAAGATACCTTTGTTTATAATGCGAGTGCCTACCGTACACCGGAGGGTTCGACCATTGAGGAGCTCATCAAGCGTCTGCCCGGCGCAAAGGTTGATGATGACGGAAAAATCACCATCAACGGCAAGGAGGTGAAGAAAATCTTGGTTGACGGAAAGGAGTTTATGACCGGCGACACCAAGACAGCCCTGAAAAATATTCCCACAAGCATTATTAATAAGGTGAAGGCTTACGAGCAGAAGAGCGACCTCACCCGTATCACCGGCATTGACGACGGTGACGAGCAGACCGTGCTAGACTTCGGCATGAAGCCCGGCATGAACAAGGGAGTCATGGCCAATGCCGATGTTGGCGCGGGCAACCACGACCGCTACTCCAGCAGGCTCTTTGGCGGCTATTTCAACAAGGACATGCGCATTATGGGAATGGGCAATGCCAACAACGTCAACGACATGGGATTTGGCGGACGCGGCGGGGCTTTCCGGCAGGGACGCAACGGACTGAACGCGACAAAGATGGCGGGCGTCAACTTCAACTACGAGAAGAAGAACAAGATTATCGTTGATGCCAGCGCGCGATGGAACCACAGCGACGGCGACACCTACAGCAAGAGAAGCATGCAGAACTTCGTGAGTACGGTAGGCTCCTACTCAAACAGCCTCTCGCAGAACTACTCCCGCGGCAACACCTTCAATATGCGGGCACGCGTGGAATGGACGCCCGACACCATGACCAACATCATGTTCCGCCCGAGATTGTCGCTCTCAAAGTCAGACGGGCTTGCCTCCTCTTCATCAGCCTCGTTTAATGACGACCCCTATCTCTATGTTGCCGACCCGCTCGTGGCCGAGGCCATGCAGACGCTGGCGGCTGACAGTGTCATCGTCAACTCCAATATGGCCAGCAGCATCAGCTATTCGCGTTCCAATACCATGGGAGGCGTTCTTCAGTTGAACCGCAAGCTCAACGCCAGAGGGCGCAACATCACCCTGCGCGGCGAGGGAAGCTACACCGACAGCAAGTCGAACTCGCTCTCCACCAATAACGTTCATCTGTACCAGTTGTCCAACGCCCTCGGCCAGGACTCCACCTACCAGACCAACCGATACAATCTTGCGCCGTCGAAGAGCTGGAGCTATTCCGTACAGACCACCTACAGTGAGCCGCTGTGGAAAGCGACGTTCCTGCAATTGAGCTATAAGTATGAGTACAGCTATAGCAAGAGCGACCGCTCCACCTACGACTTCTCCAATTTGGGCGAGGACTTTTTCAGTGGGCTGTCGATGCGCTATCGCAGTTGGGACAGCTACCTCGACAGGCTCTCTCAACCCTATACCGAATATCTTGACCACAGTTTGAGCCGTTTCTCAGAATACAAGAACTACCGTCACGAGATACGTCTGATGTTCCGTATGCTGCGTACCAAATGGCAACTCAACGCCGGCGTGATGTTCCAGCCCCTGCATTCCTCTTATGTGCAGGACTACCAGGGCATCTCGGTCGACACCACGCGTAACGTGTTCAACTTCGCCCCGAACCTTGACTTCCGCTACCGCTTCTCCAAGGTGAGCAACCTGCGCTTCAACTACAGTGCCTCGACTACGCAGCCTTCTATCTCGCAGCTGCTCGACATCTACGACGACTCCGACCCGCTCAACATCTCGACGGGTAACCCGGGGCTGAAGCCCGCTTTCACCCAGAACATGAGGCTGTTCTTCAACAACTATTCCGAGAAGACGAAGCAGGCTGTGATGGCCTTTGTCAACTATTCCAATACGAACAACTCAATCAGCAACCGCGTAACCTACGACCAGACTACCGGCGGACGCCTGACGCGCCCTGAGAACATCAACGGCAACTGGAATGTCAACAGTGCGCTGATGTTCAACACGCCCCTTGACTCCGCAGGCTTCTGGAACGTCAACACGTGGACTAACTTCAACTATGCCAACAATGTGGGCTATGTTTCTCTCGAGCGCAACGCCAACTCGCTGAAGAACACGACACGCGATATGACTATTTCCGAGCGTCTTGCTGGCAGCTACCGCAACAGCTGGCTGGAGGTGGAGCTTAACGGGTCGCTCGACTACCGCCATTCAAAGAACAAGCTGCAGCCTGCCTCCAACCTCAATACATGGCAGTTTAGCTATGGAGGTAACATCAGCGCGACGGCACCGTGGGGAATGACGCTTGCCACCGACCTCAACATGAACAGTCGGCGTGGCTACAGCGACAATTCGCTCAACACCAATGAGCTTATCTGGAATGCCCAGCTCTCGCAAAGTTTCCTTAAGGACAAGTCACTCGTCGTCATGCTCCAGTTCTACGACCTGCTGCAGCAGCAGAGTAATATCAGCCGTTCGATTACCGCATCAATGCGCAGCGACACCGAGTACAACGCCATCAACAGCTATTTCATGCTTCACGTCAACTACCGTTTCAATCTCTTTGGCACCAAGGACGCGCGCCGCGGCATGAGAGGTCCTGGCGGTCCAGGGTTCGGTCCTGGCGGTGGCCGTCCGCCCCGTGGCGGCTTCGGTCCTGGCGGATTCGGCGGCGGCCGCCCGAGAGGCTGGTCGTAGTCGGATAGTACCTGTTGACCTTAGGCCATAGCAGCCGGCTTGCCGCCGGCTGCTATGGCGAATGTCACGGTCCCCTTGCCAAAAAGTTTGTTAAAAGAGGTGGTGTAAATGCTGCGTTGGTTGTTCTAATCTATAGAAGCCGTCAAGACTATAGAAGCTATATTACTGTAAAAACAATCCTGCAAAAACTATACAATGCAACATTCTTCCTCAGAAACGCGCCATGTAAGTCCTGTGGCATGGGTTCCCACGCTTTACTTTGCGATGGGGCTCCCCTTTGTCGTACTCAACATGGTTTGCTCACTTATGTATAAAGGACTTGGTGTCAGTGACCGCCAGATAGCCTTTTGGACATCGCTCATCATGCTGCCTTGGACGCTAAAGCCTCTTTGGAGTCCCTTTCTTGAACTGTATCGGACTAAGAAGTTTTTCGTCGTCCTCACCCAATTGCTCTCGGGTGTGGTCTTTGCGCTGGTAGCCTTTGCGCTCCACCTTCCCCATTTCTTTGCCATCACCATTGCCCTATTGGCCGTTATCGCCATGAGCGGCGCTACGCACGACATTGCTGCCGACGGCACCTACATGTCGGTGCTAAGCAAGGACGACCAGGCCCGTTGGATAGGCTGGCAGGGCGCTTTCTACAATATCGCGAAGATTGCCGCCACAGGCGGACTTGTCTATCTGGCCGGCATCCTTATCGACGGCTACGGCGTACGGATGGCGTGGACCATCATCATGCTCGTCATTGCCTGTATGATGGCTGCCCTGGGTATCTGGCATTTCTTCATTCTTCCCTCTAACGGCAACCAAACGCTGGTAAAGCCCGGCGCACGGGAGACGTTGCGGGAACTGGGCCAGGTGTTCATGGAGTTCTTTCAGAAGAAGCATATCGTCTACTACATCTGTTTTATCATCCTTTACCGGTTTGCCGAGGGATTCGTGATGAAGATTGTACCGCTGTTTCTCAAGGCATCCCGAGCCGACCAGGGACTGGGGCTGACCGAACAGCAGATTGGTATCTGCTATGGCACGTTTGGTGCCGCGGCTTTCGTCATCGGCAGCATTCTCGCAGGCTATTACATCGCCCATAAAGGCCTGCAGCACTGCCTGTTCCGTCTGGCACTGGTATTCAATCTGCCCTTTGTCGCCTATACTTTGCTGGCCATCTTCCAGCCCGAGAGCCTGTGGCTTATCGGTATGGGTATCGTTCTTGAGTATTTCGGCTATGGCTTTGGCTTTGTCGGCCTGACGTTGTTTATGATGCAGCAGGTGGCACCGGGCAAGCATCAGATGGCCCACTACGCCTTTGCCAGCGGCATCATGAACCTGGGTGTGATGGTTCCTGGCATGATTAGCGGCTTGGTGAGCGATGCCCTGGGCTACCGCACGTTCTTCTGCGTCGTGCTGATATGCACCATTCCCGCCTTGCTCATCACTTGGTTTGTGCCGTTCACCTATCCTGATGGCGTGCAGGAAAAGTCGGCAGAATAATGCGACATCAACAATACATTTCAGTTTATGAACTATAATATAATAAGGTGTAATGCGTCACGCTTCAGCCTGAGGTTGTCTGCGCGCCTCTTGTCTGTCCTGGTTTCAGCCGTCTTGTTGCCCGCAGCTTTGTCGGCCAAGTCGTCGAAGCAGGAGCTGTTGCCTTATCGCAACGCGTCGCTGCCCATCGAGCAGCGCGTAAGTGACCTGTTGCAGCGCATGACGCTTGAAGAAAAAGTAGGGCAGTTGCGTTGTCCGCTCGGATGGTTCTACTACGACCGCACGGGTAACAAGGTGACCCCCTCACCCCGTTTCATGCCGGAGGTGGTGCAGCCCCATATCGGCATGCTTTGGGCAACATTGCGCGCCGACCCCTGGACGCAGAAGACGCTCGACAACGGACTCAATCCGCAGTTGGCCGCCAAGGCCTGCAATGCCCTGCAGCGCGACTACCTGAAGCATTCGCGTCTCTATATTCCCCTTTTCTTTGCCGAGGAGGCACCTCACGGCCACATGGCCATCGGTGCCACCACCTTTCCTACGGGCATTGGCGTTGCCGCCACGTGGCAGCCTGAGTTGGCACGCGAGATGGGAGAGGTCATTGGAAAGGAGATCAGACTGCAAGGAGCCCACATCAGCTATGGCCCTGTGCTCGACCTGGCGCGCGATGCCCGTTGGTCGCGCGTGGAGGAGACGATGGGCGAGGACCCTTACCTGGCTGGGCGCATGGGCGCGGCCGAGGTAGAGGGCTTGGGTGCAGGTCGGCTCGACAAGCCCTATGCCACATTGGCCACGCTGAAGCATTTCATTGGCTACGGAACGACCGAGGGAGGTCAAAACGGTAATCAGAGCGTTCTTGGCGCGCGTGACCTGAAGCAGAATTTTCTGCGTCCGTTCCGTGATGCCGTTAAGGCCGGAGCCTTGTCGGTGATGACCTCCTACAACTCCATAGATGGCGTACCGTCGACGGGAAACAGTGAACTGTACAATGGCGTGCTGCGTCGCGACTGGCGGTTCAAGGGCTTTGTAGTGTCCGACCTTTACAGCATCGATGGCATCTATGAGACGCATCACGTGGCAGCCACATTGCAGGATGCCGCCGTGATGGCGATGCAGGCTGGCGTTGACGTTGACTTAGGCGGCAAGGCCTATGCGACGCTTCCCGATGCGGCCCGCAATGGAAAGATTGACACAGCACTCATTGACGAGGCTTGTCGCCGGGTGCTGACGATGAAGATGGAAATGGGCCTCTTTGAGCATCCCTTTGTTGACGAACAGGCAGCGCGTGCCGTACACGATGCCAAGAGCCGCGACGTGGCATTGCGCGTGGCCGAGGCTTCGGTCACCCTGCTGAAGAACAACGGCGTGTTGCCGTTGGCAGAGGGAAAGAAAGTGGCTGTCGTCGGCCCTAATGCCGACAACGTATATAATATGTTGGGCGACTACACGGCTCCGCAGGCCGACGGCAAGGTGACCACCCTGCTGCAGGGTATAAAGAACTTGGTCGGAGAGGCCAACGTGGTGTATGCGAAGGGATGCGCCGTCCGTGACACGACAGGCAGCGACATTGCCGCAGCCGTGGCCGCAGCCCGCCAGGCCGATGCCGTCATCGTAGCCGTAGGCGGGTCGAGTGCAAGAGATTTCAAGACTAATTATAAGGAAACGGGAGCAGCCGAAACCAACAGCGCTGCCGTCAGCGACATGGACTGCGGCGAGGGCTTCGACCGCTCAACCCTCACATTGCTTGGTGACCAGTTGAAACTGCTTCATGCTTTGAAGGCAACAGGTAAGCCGCTCATCGTGGTCTATATTGAAGGCCGGCCGCTAAACATGAACTGGGCCAAGGCTAATGCCGATGCCCTGCTTTGTGCCTACTATCCCGGCGAGGCCGGTGGTGAGGCTCTGGCCAATGTCATCTATGGTAAGGTAAATCCTGCCGGGCGCCTGCCTTTCTCAGTTCCTGCCAGTGAGGGACAGCTGCCTGTCTATTACAATAAACGTGTGCCACTGCCCCACGACTATGTCGAGGGTCCTGCCCTTCCGGCCTATGCCTTTGGAGCAGGCATGAGCTACACCACGTTCCGCTATGCCGACATGCGGGTGGAGCCTCGCGGCAGCCATCGGTATGCCGTCTCGTTGAATGTCACCAATACCGGATCGCGCGACGGTGACGAGGTGGTTCAGCTCTATCTGCGTCACCTTTGCTCAAGCGTCTCGCAGCCATCCATGCAACTGTGCGCCTTCAAGCGTCTTTCGCTAAAGGCCGGTGAGACAAGGAGAGTGGAGCTGACGGTTGATGCGGACGACCTCAGCATCGTCAACCGACGGATGCTGAAGGTGGTTGAGCCTGGCGATGTGGAGTTCATGGCAGGAGCCTCCTCAGATGACATTCGGCTCAGGGCTACTGTTTTCGTAAATTAATGTTACTGGACATGTGTATTTTGTATTAGTTTAATGTAAAAGATTGATGGATAACGAATCCTGTTATTTTTAAGCACTTGCAAAGTGCAACAATGGAGATGGCGGCCGTGAGGTCGCCTTTTTTTTGAAAAAAACTTTGGGAGGAGGGGTGGGTTGTCGCTTTCCGAGTTGTTACATTAATAAATATGACCACAACCAACCAACAGATGCAAGACCATATGCAAGCCATAGCCAATCGCTACTTCCGGGGGACGATAATCCCTGAGGAGGAAGAGATGCTGTTTCAGTATTTGAAACAGGACGAGGCGCATCTGTCTGCTTTCCGTCAGTGGGAGGCAGCGTGGCAGGCCGGTCATTTCATGGACGAGCGTACAACCCTTGCCTTTGCCAAGCTGATGCAGCAGTGCCGGGAGCCTGAAAGTGCTGAGGCTACAGCTGCTCGCACCCGTTTCGTCAGCCTGCGCCGCTTGGCAGCCGCAGCTGCCGTTGTCGTGTTGATGGTTATGAGCGGCGTGTTTGCCTATTGGCTCAAGTCAAGCCAGCCCGCCCAGCAGTATGCGCTGACGACGCCGATGGGCAGCAAGACTCATGTGCTGTTGCCAGACAGCACGGAGGTGTGGCTCAACGCGGGCAGTACCCTGCGCTATGCGTCCGACTTCAACGAGAAGGACCGCAATGTGACGCTCGACGGCGAGGGCTACTTCCAGGTGAGGCACAAGCATGACGGACAGGAGTTCACCGTACATACCAACGGCTACGACGTGGTGGTGAAAGGTACGCGCTTTACGGTGTCGGCCTATGCTGATGACCCTAAGGTGACGACCTCCCTGCTGCAGGGCAGCGTCTGCATCAGTCACGGAAAGGACCAGATGATGATGAGGCCCGGCGAGACCGTGATGCTTGATCGCGCTACGGGTAGGCTGATAAAATACAGCAACAGCGACGGACAGCATGTCTGGACGAACAATGGCGCCAACTACGGTGAGATAACGCTCGGTGAGTTTGCCAGAATACTCTCACGCCAATACGACGTTGACATTGATATTCCCTCGCCCAAGCTAAGGGCAACACGATTGTCCATATCCATCACGAGCGACATGAAACTTTGGGACCTTTTGCAGGCTCTGCGTCAGGTCACCGGCACAAAGATCTCGCATCATGGACGCCAGGTGACTATCGAAAGATAGCTATCCTGTGCCACCCCCCAGGCCGCCTCGGCGCGGCCAATGTTACCTTGGGCAACTCTCGGAAGCCCCAAACTGCTCCAATCTTCAAAGACGAACTTTTTATTGATTTATTATAGAACTATAAAACCTACAAGCAATGAACAAAAAGCATGACAGACTTTTGAAAGTCTTTCTGTGTGCTGTTTTCCTCATTGGGTCTTTGGGACTGTCGGCACAGACAGTGACCAAGACGTTCCGCAACGCCTCACTGCGTAGCGTACTCGAGGAAATCAAGCATCAAACCAAGCTCTCGGTCATCTATAATTTAGATGATGTGAAGAATGCGGAAAAGGTGAACGCCACCTTTAACCAGACTCCAGTGAACACTGTTCTCCACGAAGTGCTGGATGGCAGGAGCCTGACCTACACCATCAACGGGAAGATGGTGACCATCCACAAGGCCGGCGCCGCGCACAAGCAGGTGCGGCAGACGCCATCGAATGGCACAAAGCGTACCGTTAAGGGCCAGGTGCTTGATGAGAACGGCGATCCCATCATCGGTGCTACCATCCGCGTCAAGGGCGAGAAAGATGCCACCGTGACCGACATCGACGGCAATTTCACCATCAATGCTGCCAACGGTGCCGAGCTCGAGGTGAGCTATCTCGGCTATGAGCCTAAGACGGTGACAGCCCATGGTACCAACCTCGAAGTGAAGATGTCGCAGAACACCCAGGCCCTGAACGAGGTCGTAGTGACCGCCCTCGGCATTAAGAAAGAGGCCAAGGCCTTGAGCTACAATGTGCAGCAGCTCAACAGCGATGACATCACTGGTGTAAAGGACGCCAACTTCATGAATGCCCTTGCCGGCAAGGTGGCCGGTGTGGAGATCACAAGCAGCTCCTCAGGTATCGGTGGTGGCGTTAAGGTCGTGATGCGCGGCGCCAAGTCTATTAGCAACAATAATAATGCACTTTACGTTATTGATGGTATTCCAATGCCGTCACTCCAAACCACGCAGCCAAACAACTGGTTTAAAGGTTTTGGTCAATCAGGCGATGGTGCCTCTATGATTAACCCAGAGGATATTGAGAGTGTTTCGGTTCTGAGTGGTGCTGCAGCTTCAGCACTTTATGGCAGTGAGGCTCAGAACGGTGTGATTATGATTCGCACCAAAAAGGGTAAAGAGGGCAAGATGCATGTCACTTACAGCAACAACACCTCTTTTATGAGTCCGTTCCGTACGCCGGAGTTCCAGAATACCTATGGAGCTGCAATGGGAGAACTGCAAAGCTGGGGCAGCAAGCTTGCTGAACCAAGCAGTTACAATCCGCTTGACTTCTTCCAGACCGGATACAATGAGGGAAATGCAGTGACCCTTTCAACAGGTTCTGACAGAAGTCAGACTTTCCTGTCGTTGGCTTCTACCAATGCAGAGGGTATTGTGGAGAACAACACGCTTGACCGCTACAATATCTCCATGAGAAATACTACCGACCTGATTAAGGACAAGTTGCACATGGACCTGAGTGCCATGTATATGAATGTGCGTGAGCGCAACATGGTTGCAGAAGGACAGTATATGAACCCCATCGTACCCGTTTATCTTATTTCTCCGAGCTATAGTTTAAAAACTTATCAGCTCTATGAGATGTATGATGAAAGTCGTGGATTCAAGACCCAGTATTGGCCTTGGGGCAACAGTGGTATAGGTATGCAGAATCCTTACTGGATTATCAACCGAGACAATATGGTGAACCATAAGGACCGCTTCATGATCAGTGGTGGACTGACCTACGACATTGCCAAGGGCATCACGCTCAGTGGCCGTGCCAAGATAGACCATACCTCTGCCTTGTATGAGAAAAAATACTCTGCTTCGACGGATGGTATCTTTGCAGGAAAATATGGTTTCTACGAGAAGAACGACGAGACCACGCGCCAGATCTATGGCGACGTGATGCTCAATATTGACAAGTATTTCGGTGACTTTTCGCTGACGGGTGCCTTAGGAAGCTCGATTCAAGATGTTGATTATAAGTATTTTTCTGTCGGGGGAGATCTTAACTCTGTTGCCAATAAGTTTACTTTAAGCCAGTTGAATATCTCCAGCATAAAGCCAGATGAGAGCATCTATCATGATCAGGTGCAGAGTGTGTTCGCGACTGCTCAGCTTGGGTGGAAGAGCCGTTTGTACCTCGATCTCACCGGCCGTATCGACTGGGCATCTGCTCTTGCCGGAACAGGTCATTCGTCTGTTGCCTATCCATCGGTGGGACTGACAGGTATCCTCACCGACCTTATTCCGGGGATTAAAAATAATGTGCTGACTTTCCTCAAGGTTCGTGGCAGTTACAGCGAGGTGGGTAATGCACCGAAGCGTTTCGTGCCTTTCCAGACTTATCCGTTTGAGAGTGGAACACCTACAACCCTTCCAACCTATCCCAACAGCGACATCAAGCCTGAGCGGACAAAGTCGTGGGAGGTAGGTGTTGAAAGTCATCTGTGGGGGAACAAGATTAACCTGAATGTTTCTCTTTATCACACATCCACTTATAACCAGCTCTTCAACCCGACGTTACCCTCTTCGTCCGGTTACAGCAGCATCTATATCAATGGTGGACAGATTAACAACAAGGGTATTGAGGTTAATCTTACTCTCAACCAACCTTTGGGTCCTGTTAACTGGTCTTCGACTTTTACCTACTCACTCAACAAGAACAAAGTCGTAAAGCTGCTTAAGCCTACTTTGTTGGCTAATGGTCTGACAATTTCACAGGATTACTTGAATTTGATCACTTTGGGTAATGTTAAATCCATGATAACTGAAGGAGGTTCGATGGGTGATCTGTATGTGACTTCTCTGAAGACTGACAATCAAGGTTTCATCTATGTTGACTACCAGACCAACGATGTCATGGTGGACAAAAATGCCGGCAAGTATAAAGACGGTTATATCTATGCCGGTAATTCTCAGGCCAAATACCGGATGGGATGGCGTAATACGTTTTCTTGGAATGGCATTAGCCTCTCCTGCTTGATAAAGGCACGAATTGGTGGTGTCGGTGTCTCTATGACTCAGGCTTTGATGGACACTTACGGTGTCTCTAAGGCTACAGCCGAAGCACGCGATAGGGGATATGTGCCTGTAAATGGTGGTACAATGCCCGCAGTGCAGAAATGGTATCAGACCGTTGGATCAGGTGTTGGATCCTATTATGTTTACAGTGCTACCAATGTGCGTCTTGCGGAATTGTCTTTAGGGTATGACATTCCCATTAATAAGTGGGTGCCATGGATCCAAGGCATGAATGTAGCCTTTACCGGTCGCAACTTGCTTATGTTCTATTGCAAGGCACCGTATGATCCTGAACTGACCGCCAGCACGGGAACAGGTTTTGATGGTATGGATTACTTCATGCTGCCCAGCCTTCGCAACTTGGGTTTCTCAGTAAAAGTTAATTTCTAATGATGCAATCGATGAAAGAGTTTAATATGATAATAAAATATGTGCTTGGTTGCACACTTTTTCTCTGTGGATTGTCATTTTCGTCGTGTACAGATGAATTTGAAAAATGGAATGTCAATCCGAATGAGGTTTCACCGGAGGAAATGCAGCAAGACAACCTGAACACAGGCGCTTATTTCTCTCAGATGGAGCGTGGCGTATTCATTGTTGGTAAGGACATGGGTGGCGAATATCAGATTACCCAGGCTTTGGAAGGCGACCTTTTTGCCAGCTATTTCGCACCTATCACATCATGGGATTATGCTCCTTACAATAACGACCATTATGCGCTTTATTGGAACTGGTATAATGCCCCGTTCAACGATGCGTACAAGAACATCATGCAGCCATGGAAATCTATTAATGATGTGACGACCTCAAATTCGCCGGCAAGAGCCATGGCGAATGTGGTCAAGGTCCTGGCCATGAACCGCATTACCGATATGTATGGACCTATACCATACAGTAAGTTTGGTAAAGCTGTTCAAGTGGAATATGATGCTCAAAAAGATGTCTATGATCAGTTTTTCAATGAGCTTGACAGTGCGATCACAGTCCTTACGGATTATGTATCTACAAATAAGTCGGGTACTTATCTTGCCGATTACGACAATGTTTATAATGGCAATGTGACCAAATGGATCCGGCTCGCCAATACAATCAGGCTTCGCCTGGCCATGCGTATCTCTAATGTTGACGAAGCTAAGGCCCGTCAGGAAGCTGAGGCTGCGATAAGTCAGCGCATCGGACTCATGAAATCTGCCGATGATGATGCCATTCTCCATCAGACAACGACTTTAACATTCCGTCATCCTTTGTGGGAGATAGGAACAAGCTGGGACGACGAACACATGAGTGCTACAATGGATTGCTATCTTAATGGTTACAATGATCCACGTCTTTCAGTCTATTTCCAGCCGGCAGACGAAACGGGCGAATTTCATGGTGTTAGAAATGGCATGAGTCATATTAACAAAGCAAGCTATAAGGGAGTCACTTCCCGAATGAACTTTAGTCAAGGCAGCGATATGCAGTGGGTACATGCAGCTGAAGCTTATTTCCTTTTGGCTGAGGCAAAACTGAGGTTTGGATTAGGAGATAAAACTGTCCAACAATATTATGAAGAAGGAATTCGTACATCCTTTGCTTCTGCTGGAGTTGCCGCTAACGTGGATGGATACATTAATAACAAAACCAACTTGCCCAAGTCGGCTTTCGTTGATGTATCGACGGGTAGATCAACTGACGTAAGCAGTATGTTGTCGATGCTTCCTGTTGCATGGGACGATGCAGCAAGTAATGATGAGAAGTTGGAGCGTATCATGATACAAAAATGGATAGCACTCTACCCTGATGGGCAGGAGGCATGGAGTGAAATGCGCCGCACGGGCTATCCAGGTTGGGTGAAGATACAATCCTATGATTATCAAAGAGAAGTAAAACAGGGAGAGATGATCAGTCGTCTGAAGTTCCCGACAACCGAATATTCTAACAACAGTACCAATACGCAGGCAGCCGTCAAGCTTCTTAATGGAGAAGATAATGCCGGTACAAGATTGTGGTGGGATGTTAAACGTTGAATTTTTAATATAGCAATACAATGATGCACTACAAAATAAGATTACTGATGGTATTTATTGCCATCGTGGGTATTTTCTCCTCGTGCAGCACCGATGTAGAGAATGAGGAAATACAGAAACCGTTGACGCATAGTCCTCTATACTATCAGAATCTCAGAGATTACAAAGCAAGTGATCATGAAATTTCATTCATGTGGTTTTCTCAATGGAGCGGTCAGAACTCTATGGCGGTTCGGTTCAATGGATTGCCGGACAGTCTTGATATCTGTTCTATTTGGGGCGGAGGTATCCCACCAAAAGAAAACACACAGTTGTGGGAAGACTTGCGTTTTACGCAAAAAGTCAAAGGAACTAAAATGCTTTACGTAGCAATTGTCCGATTAGGTGCGGAAGACGATTCTCACGACTTCAAGGCACTGCTTAATAAAGGACTTGCTATGCCGGAAGGCCAGGAAAGAGAAGATACCATTAACAGAGCCATCGACATGTATGCAGAATACTATGTTGACCAGGTCTTTGAAAATGACCTTGATGGTTTTGATGCAGATTATGAGCCGGAAGGTGATTTCCTGAACGGAGATCGTTTTGTCAGGTTTATGAAGCATTTGGCATTGTATATGGGACCCAATCCAGACCAAACCAAAGAAGAGCGATTGAAGCTGATTCGGGAAAGATTTGGCACCGAGCATAATGATGTAAACAAGCTGTTGTGTGTGGATGGATCTTACGAGGATGGCGTAGAGCCCTATATTGACTATTACTTAATTCAGAACTATGGTGGTGGTACCCCATATCCCACTTCCGGTTGTCCTGTTTCCAAGCAGGTGTTCTGCGTCAACTGGGGAGATGACTGGAACACGAAGGGTGACAAGCTCTACACACAGGCCAAATGGGAGCCGGCTCAGGGCCGCAAGGGTGGTTTCGGTGCCTTCTATGGTCAGCGCGACTACTTTATTACGGAATATAACACGGAGCCGTACAAGCGTTTCCGTGAGTGTATACAGATACAAAACCCGGCTGTACACTAATCATTAATCTATAAGAATTAAAGATGAAAAAGTATATTTATTTTTTATGCACCTTGCTGGTGGCTCTGTCTGGATGTAAGGAGTCGCCTGATTATGGTGACGCAGTATTTATGACGGGTACGCTCGGCACAAACAGCGTAAGCTTCTTAGTTGACGGTCAGTCGAGCATTGGCCTCACGGTCACCTCAAGTGCCAAGGCCACAGAGGACATCAAGGTGGATGTGGCTCCCGCGCCTGAATTGTTAGAGGCATACAATGCGTCTAATGGGACGGATTATCAGTTGCCACCCGACGGCAGCTATAGCATATCAGGAACGAATGTGACTATTCAGTCCGGAAAAACGGTATCCACTCCGATTGAAATATCGGCAGAAAGCAACAAGCTCAAGGATGGGGAAAGCTATTGTCTTCCTGTGACCATTACCAAAGTGGAGAATGGAGGATTGGGCATTCTTGAAAGTTCCCGCACAGCCTTCGTTCAGTTTAAGAAGGTCATCACTTCGAAGGTCGCACAATTAAATGGTGGCGCATTCTTTGATGTTCCTACATTCAAAGGAGAGAGTAGCCCTGTGTGGGCGCTCAATCAGCTGACCCTTGAGATTAAAGTAAGACCTTCCCAGCTGACACCGGAGATTGCGGAGCAATACATCAACCCCATCTTAGGAAGCCATGAGAGTCTGCTGCTCCGTTTTGGTGACGGTTCCAATATTCCCTCTAATAAACTTAATTTTGCCAAAGTGTCAATAGGTTCTAATTATCATCCGGACAACAAGCCTCACTATGAGACCACTTTGGAGGAGACCTTTGAGAATGATCAGTGGTATCATATAGCTGTGGTCTATGACGGTTCCAAGGTGCGCTTCTACCTGAATGGCAATCTGGAGGTTGAGAAACAAACCCAAGGCGGTCAGATCAACCTGGCTATGTCATACGGTGGTCATGGATGGGACGATACCTTTGCCATAGGCCGTTCTTACGGACAACATTGGACCTACAAGGGATGTCTTAGCGAGTGCAGGGTTTGGAATGTGGCACGCACACAGTCGCAAATACAAAACAGTGTGTGCTATGTCGACCCCACCTCTCAGGGACTTATTGCTTATTGGAGATTCGACGGGCAATTGCAGTCTGACGGCACTGTGCTCGACGAGACGGGACACGGGCATAACGCTCATCCTCATGGCACAGTGAAATGGCTCGACAACCAGAAATGCCCGTTCTAAGTTCTAATTCATTACTAAAAGAAGAATAGACATGAAACCGATTTCTAAGATATTGCTCTTTGGAGCATTGTTGATTGGCGCTGCTGCCATAACGAGCTGTAGCGACGATGAAAAGTATGATGTTGACGGCTATAGTTATTCACGTGCTTATTTCGCCAATGCACGGAATGTAACCAACGGCACTGTGGTGAACACGCCGGTAGGTGTAATCACCTCATTGAATACAGACCTCATTGTAAAATCCACTGGAGCGGCTGCCAATGACGCTCACGTAACCTTGGGCTTCGACAACAGCTTAGTGGAGAAATACAATGCCGCCAATGGCACAAAGTATGCCGCAGCGCCCGATGGAGCTGTCGTACTTAGTGGTACCACGGCCACCATCAAGGCTGGTAAACTGCAGTCAACCGACACCAT
This sequence comes from uncultured Prevotella sp., assembly GCA_902497035.1. Taxonomy (GTDB): domain Bacteria; phylum Bacteroidota; class Bacteroidia; order Bacteroidales; family Bacteroidaceae; genus Prevotella. The sequence goes on along the minus strand of CABVDL010000009.1, from coordinate 21,799 downwards.
CAAGGCCACCATCAACGACCAAATGGCAGCTCAGCTCAACGACCCCAACGGCTATCTGGTGCCGGTGGTGATTGCCTCTGCCGACAACGGACTTCGTCCTTCATCTGATGCGGCCGTCACCTACATCCATCTTACTTACTCAGAGAGTTGTATCAATGATGATGCCACAGCACTGATAGGTACTGCGATGGACTTGTCACAGGCAGCCAGTGAATGGAAGCTCGTGTCGTCAGACAACTTCGACGAGAATACATTCAGCAATCTGTTCAGCGACAGTTCTTGGGACCGTTATTTCGCTATTAAGGAGAAAAAGGAGCAGGCTTCATGCGTCATAGACTTGGGCAAGAACTACAATGTAAGCGGTTTCACAGTCTCTTCTAAAGTTATGAGTAATGCTTATGTTGAAATCAGCACTGATCAACAGAAGTGGACAGGCCTTGGTTCGACGGCTGACCACAAATCTGTAGATATTAGAGAAGGCTGGAACTCTACATCTTGGTATGTTCTCTACGCTGGCATGCCGGCAAGATACGTACGCATTACGCTGACTCTTGATCAGGATTCATACTTTTGGGGTTATATGGATTATGATTGGGGCAAGAGTTATGTGTCGTTAGGCGGCTTCAATATCTCCTATACGGAATAGCTGTCTGAATAGTTAAGCGATTAGCTTATAGTAATTCATTTTCCGCAATGCGTCTTCTGTCATGTTTTGGGATAGAGGATTGCATTGCGGAGCTTGTTATTAGTTGATGTATTGACAAATGAGCGTGAAAAATCATATTCGGCTGTGGCGATGCCGCTTAGTGTTCTTTGTGTCGGCACTCATTGCTTGTAGCAGCATAATTGCCCAGGGTCATTCGGAGCCTGCATACCTTTCTTCATTCCGGCCTGACAAAAAGGTTTATAATTTCGGCAAGATAAATGAGAAAGAAGGTAAGGTAAGCCATCTGTTTCGTTTTACGAACAACAGCAATATGCCTATAGCCATTACAATGGTCGATGCCTCATGTGGTTGTACTACGACTGAATATACTCGCGAGGTCATTCGACCTGGCAAGAGCGGTATGGTGAAAGTAACGTTCAACCCGGCATTTCGTCCAGGCCATTTTTCCAAGGAGGTCCGCGTGTTGCTCAATAATGGCCGATTCTACGTGCGCTGTTGGGTGGAGGGTAATGTAGTTGGCTATCTTCATCCTGTCACGGAGGATTTTCCCTACGCTTTTGGGAACGGCCTTTATATGAGTTTGGCACTTCTGCCGTTTTCCTCGCCGGGCGTTGGGCAAACGGCCTCGCTGCGCTTAGGCATAGCCAACGATACCGACAAGCCTATGGCGGTAACTTTTACGAGGCATCCAAACAACCGTGTGCTGAAGATGCCGAATCACATACAACTCGCTGCCAAAGAACGACGGTATGTTGACGTTTCATACACATTTTACCGTGAATACGCCTACAATCGTTTCATTTGGTTGCATGTGAGCGTCAACGGGAAACCTGTTAAGCCAATGAAGGTAGTGTGGTTTGGCAGCAACAATATGCTTCATTACAAGTAGCCCAATCATGTTATTGGCCTTAATGTCGAAAAAAATATGGGTAAAATTGTTATGTTTGTTATATTTTACCTATTTTTGCAACACAATAACCCGCATGAATGATGACTATCGCCAATAATGAAGCTGTTTTTGAGGCATTACGCAGAGGAGACGCGACGGCCTACGCCACGTTGTTCTCGGCGTATTACCAGCGGCTGTGCAGGTATGCCATGCGGTTTGTCCACGATGAGGATGCTACGGAGGATTTGGTGCAGGACTGTTTCCTGCGCCTTTATGAGCACCGCGCGGCGTTGACCCCCACATCGCTGTCGTCGCTGCTGTTTACTATGGTGCGCAACGGGTGCCTCAACTACCTGAAGCACAAGGTGCTTGTCGATGGCTATCAGACTGAGGCACTTAAACAGTCGGGTGGGAGCGAGCAGCTGTATGCCCTCGATATGACGGGCAATGCCGATGCTGTGGTGCTGTATGACGACTTGAGGCATCAGCTCGACGCTATCATTGATGCACTGCCGCCGCGCACACGAGAAGTGTTTGCCATGAGCCGCAACGACGGGATGAGGAACAAGGAGATAGCCGCGGCCTTGGGCATCTCCGAGAAAGTCGTGGAGAAGCATGTCACCAAGGCCTTGGCTGCCCTGCGGACCGGGCTGAAAGGCAACCGGGACATCGATTCCATGCTTGCGGTGTCTATTCTCCTGCTGCTTCTTCAGACGTAGTGAACTTTATGACAGGACATTAAAGACAGTTACGATGAGTACTAATTACAAGCTTGTACCCTACGGCGTCGCAGACTTTGAGCAGATGCGGAAGAAAAGCAGATATTTGGTCGATAAGACCATATATTCCGAACGGATGAAACGGACCGGCCACTTCCTCTTCCAGGTTCGGCCGCTACGTTTCGGCAGGAGCCTCTTCTTGGACATGACGGAGGCTGGGGCGTATAGGCCATGGATGGAGACGGTGGAGCAAACAAAGACCTGCGCCGCCGGCAAGGGGCTGCGAGCTCATAAGGAGTATACAAGGGTACAAAGTTTAACGTGAGATTACAGGTAATGGAGAGCCAGTTGCTGTTCGACAATTTGTTCAAGCGGTCCTATCCCAAGCTTTTCTTTTATGCCCGGGGCATAGTCGGCAACGAGGCCGATGCCGAGGACGTGGTAGAGGATGTGTTCCTGGAGCTTTGGCGGCGGCGCGACAGCGTGGAGTGGGGCGACAAGATTGACGCCTATCTCTATCGCGCCGTGTTCACGCGTTGCATCAACCTGCTGCGTGCGGCCAACCGCAGTGAGGAACAGTTGTCGCTGCTCACTGCCATCAACGACCGCCGCATGGCCTACCTTGAGAGCGAGATGGGCAATCCGCAACACGATGCCGAGACCGGCGACCTGCGCCAGGCCATCGGCGACGCTCTCAGTGCCTTGCCTGCAAAGAGCCGCCAGGTGTTTGAGATGAGCTACATCGAGGGCATAAGCCATCAGGAGATAGCCCGAAGACAGGGCGTATCGGTGCGTACCGTGGAAGCCCATGTCTATTCTGCCCTGCGCGTGTTGCGCAAGCGCCTGGAGAAAGTCCGCGATATGATGAAAATATTTTTTGTTTTTATCTAAGTAGTTGTAGCTTTCTACTTGTTATTATATTGAGCTTCATATTTCCAATCGGGTATTATAGTTACGTTTTTCAGACAAAAAGATAGGATACGACATTATTTATGGACATTGACGATACACTTCTCATAAAGTTCTTCAACGGCACATGCGACACCGATGAGTTGCGCGTCTTGAAGAGTTGGCTTGATGCTGACCCAGCCCATGCCGACACGTTGTTTCGGCTGGAGTCGGTTCATAGCCGTGTGGCCGCCGCCTCGATGAGTGCGCGTGAGGTGTCGCTGCACCTGCGCAATGTGCATCGTCGTATTGATGCCGAGAGCCGCAGGGAGCATCGTTCGGTCATGGTGCGTACATGGCTGCTCCGTGCGGCAGCCGTTGTGGGCATCGTTTTCATAGGTGCGATGACCTGGTGGCTGTCGGGTGCCGACAGTACCCTGCATGCCTCCCGGATGCTCGTGGCCACCGCCGGGGGCAATAATCCCCGTCTGGTGCGTCTGTCCGACGGCACATCGGTATGGCTCAAGGCAGGCTCGCAGTTGCGATACCCTTCCGTATTCGAGGCAGACGAGCGCCGTGTGGAGCTGAGGGGAGAGGGCTACTTCGAGGTGACGAAAAACCGTCGTCGGCCGTTTGTCGTAGCCGGTGGCCCGGTGGATGTAAAAGTGCTGGGTACGAAGTTCGACTTCGCGGTCAGCCGTGAGCGGCAGTTGGCCAGCGTCAGCCTTATCGAGGGCTCCGTAGAGGTGCGCGACGTGAAGCGTGATGCCAGGATGCTGCTCAGGCCCAATCAGCGCCTCCATATCAATACGCTGACTGGCCGGCAGAACATGGAGATGATGGATACGCGCATCGTCGCGGCCTGGCACGACCGTCTCATTCCCTTTACCAATGCCAACGTCAACACCATTGCGCGCACCATTGAGCAGCTCTATGGCGTCGAGGTGCATGTTGCCGACAATGTCGATAACGCTGAGACTTACTCGGGTGCTGTCTATCTGGCCAGCAATATCGACTCTGTGCTGAAACTCGTGCAATCTACCGTCCCCATCAAATATTACCGCAGGGGTAATGCGGTGTGGTTGTATAAGGAGTAGGACATGGGCCGCGGGCCTTGTCCGAGGCGTTGAAGGTTGCTTTCGAATGCGTTGTATGGCGTTGTGTAACAGTCGTCATGCAACGTTTTTTGTTTGCCTTATATGGCACCACTAAGGTAAGCGATTTCGTCTTCCGGCCTTTGATGGCTAAGTACGCCTTGAGCATGGAAAGAGCTTCGCCAAATCATATTCGCCATTAAGTCCCATGCGAAAAAAATATCATTTTCTTCTAAGTAGTTTGCCGGAATGCCTTGTTACGATATTAGACGCAGGTAAAATCTGCAACCCAAAACTTAAAATAAAAACTTTTCCATTTATGAAACAAAGTCATTCAGTGGGCAGAAGGTGGCTCAAATCGATGCTTACTCTTCTGTTGGTATCGGCTCCGTTTCAGTGGGTCAGCGCTCAGATTACGCTCAACAGCGGGCAGACCCAGTTGCGAACCGTTATCCAAAAAATCAAGCAACAAACCAAGTACGAGTTCTTCCTCGACGACAAGCTTGCCAAGTCACAGGTGCCTGCCATCAAGGTGAACAACGCTTCTATCCATGATGTTCTTTCCCATCTGTTGGCAGGGAAGAATGTCACCTATCGTGTTGAGGGCAACGTGGTTTATCTCAAGCGTAAGGCTGAGGGCCGCCAAGCCTCACCCGCGCCACAGCAGACGAAGACGAAGGGAACACCCCGCAAGATCAGTGGTACTGTCGTTGACGAACATGGAGAGCCGCTCATCGGCGCCACGGTAAGCGTCAAAGGCTCCAATGAGAAAGTAATCACCGACCTCGATGGCAAGTACGCCATCACTACCGACGTGACCAACCCCGTGCTGCAGGTGTCTTACATCGGTTATCAGGAAAAGGAAATGCGTGTCAGTGGGTCCAATGCCGACCTTTCTCTCCAGCCTGATGCCAAGTCGCTCAACGAGGTTGTCGTCACGGCTCTCGGTATCAAGCGTGCGCAGAAAGCCCTGAGCTACAATGTGCAGCAGGTCTCTGGTGAGGAGCTGAGTGTCAACAAGGATGCCAACTTCATCAACTCCCTGAGCGGCAAGGTTGCCGGCGTAAACATCAACGCCAGCTCATCCGGTGCCGGTGGCGCCTCGAAAGTGGTGCTTCGTGGTGCCAGAAGTATTGAGCAGTCGAGCAACGTGCTTTACGTCATCGACGGCGTGCCTATGCTCAACCAGGGCGGTGAGGGCAGCACGGAGTTTGGCTCGAGTGGCGTGACAGAGGCTATTGCCGACATCAACCCCGACGACATCGAGTCGATGTCGGTGCTGACGGGCGCCGCGGCTGCAGCCCTTTACGGCAACAAGGCTTCCAATGGTGCCATCGTCATTACGACGAAGAAAGGCAAGGTGGGCAAGACCGAGCTTACGGTGAGCCAGACCACCGAGATCTCGAGTGCTTTGCGCATGCCGGAATTCCAAAACCGCTATGGCACGGGCAGCAGCCTCAATGAGCAGGGTGCGGCCTCATATTCGTGGGGAAAGCTGCTCAACGACGCCAACTATTACGGCTATGACCCAAAGGACGACTTCCTGCGCCATGGCGTGATGACCAACGAGTCGTTCACGCTCTCAACGGGCTCGGATAAAAACCAGACCTTCCTGTCGGCCAGCATGCTCAATTCGGGAGGCATCATTCCGAACAACAAGTACAACCGTTATAACTTCACTATCCGCAACACCACCAACTTCCTCAACGACAAGATGACGCTTGACCTCGGTGCAAGCTACATCATCCAGAACGACCGCAACATGACCAACCAGGGTGTCTATGCCAACCCGCTGGTCACTGCCTACCTCTTCCCGCGCGGCAACGACTTCGACGACGTGAGGATGTTTGAGTACTACGACACGCAGGACAAGATTTACAAGCAGAACTGGAATGGTCTCGTCAGCGAGATGGTGGGACAGAACCCTTATTGGGTGAGCTACCGTAACCGCCGCGACAACAAGAAGTACCGCTACATGATGAGCGCAGGCCTTACTTATAAGGTGTTGCCTTGGATGAGCCTTGCCGGACGCGTGCGTATCGACAACGCCAACAATAAGTTTGAGCAGAAATACAATGCCACAACCAACCAGACGCTGGCCGGCACCAATGGCTACTACGGTCTGGTGAAGACCGACGACAAGCAGACCTATGCCGACTTCCTCGTCAATATCGACAAGCGCTGGCTGCAGGACCGTCTGTCGCTCTCTGCCAACATCGGTGCCTCTATCTCCGACATCAAGCAGGAAGTCTTCGGCAATGAGGGCAATCTGCGCGACGACCTCATCCCCAATGTGTTCAACATCTATCAGATTGACCCCAACAAGGAGGCCAAGACCCAGGGAGGCTACCACGACCAGACCAAGTCGCTCTTTGCCAGCGTAGAGCTGGGTTGGGCAAGCCAGTACTACCTCACGCTGACCGCCCGCAACGACTGGCCCTCTATGCTCGCAGGCCCCCAGTCGAAGAAGTCGTCGTTCTTCTATCCCTCTGTCGGTCTGTCGTGGATTGTCTCTGAGACTTTCAAGCTGCCTGAGATGTTCGACTACCTCAAGGTGCGCGGTTCGTTTGCTTCTGTCGGTCTTCCATTCCCCCGTTGGTATGCCAACCCAATGTATGAGTGGGACAACAACACCAAGGCTTGGAAGACGCAGTCGGTCTATCCCATGTACAACCTCAAGCCCGAGCGCACTGACTCTTGGGAGGTTGGATTGCAGTCGAAGCTCTGGAAGCATTTCAATGTCGATTTCACCTATTATTATACGAAGACCGTCAACCAGACGTTCAACCCCGACATCTCCGTGTCGTCAGGCTACAGCACCATGTATATCCAGACGGGACAGGTGAGCAACTGGGGTATTGAGCTTGCCGTAGGCTATAGCAACCACTGGGGTGATTTCGGCTGGTCGAGCAACTACACGTTCAGCATGAACCGCAACAAGATAGATGAGCTGGTGAAGAACTACCGTCACCCTGAGACTGGTGCCATCATCAACAAGGACCGTCTCGACGTGGGCGGCCTCGGCCATGCCCACTTCATCCTCAAGGAGGGCGGTACGCTTGGTGACCTCTACTCCAACGTCGACGTGATGCGCGACAGCGAGGGCAAAGTCTATGTCGACAGCGAGGGAAAGGTCTATACCGACCAGAATGTCGGCGACATCAAGTTGGGTTCCATCTTCCCGAAGAGCAACATGGCCTGGCGCAACGACTTCTCCTGGAAGGGCTTCAACCTCGGCTTCATGTTCTCGGCCCGTTTCGGCGGCATCTGCTACTCTGCCACTCAGGCCAACCTCGACAAGTACGGTGTGTCTGAGGCCACTGCCGAGGCTCGTGACCGTGGCTACGTCCTGGTCAATGGCAACAACTACATCAACCCGGAGGTGTGGTATTCCACCATCGGCGCCAACGACGGTATTCCGCAGTATTACACCTACAGCGCCACCAACATCCGCCTGCAGGAGGCAAGCATCGGCTATACCTTCAAGAAGAACGTGTTCTTCGGCATTGGCGACCTGACGCTCTCCGTCATTGGCCGCAACCTGTTCATGCTCTACTGCAAGGCTCCGTTCGATCCCGAGATGACGGCCTCCACCGGCAACTATTACCAGGGCATCGACAAGTTTATGACGCCGAGCACGAGAACTATCGGCTTCAATGCAAAACTTAAATTCTAATTATTTCCTTACGACAATGAAACATATCCTATATTCCGCCATAGCATTGGGGCTGGCCTTAGGTCTCGGCTCCTGTACTGAGAACTATGAGGACTACAACCGTAATCCGTCGGGCGTGAGCAAGGAGGAGATGGAGCAGGGCGGCTACTCGCTCATTGCTGCCATGAACAACCTTGAATCGTGGATTATCCCCACCGACGTCAATACCAACCAGTTTACCGAATGCCTCTTTGGTGGGAGCTACGGTGGTTATATCGCCGACAGCAACCCGGGCTTCGCTGGCAAGAACTTCGCCCAGTATTCTCCTGAGAACGGATGGAACCGCGTGATGTTCAAGGACATCATCCCTAAGGCCTTCATCTACAGCAATGAGGTGAAGAACGTTACCGACGACCCTGTGCCATTGGCCGTCGCACAGATTATCAAGGTGTCCATCATGCAGCGCGTCACCGACGCCTATGGCCCCGTGCCTTATTCCAAGGTGGGCGCTGACGGCCAGATTACCGCAGCCTACGATGGCGTGGAGGACATCTACACCACCATGCTCTCTGAGCTTGAGCAGGCTGTCAACACACTGACCGAGAACCGGACAAACGATTTCAGTGCCAAGGCCGACCGCATCTTTGGCGGCAACGTGGAGAAATGGATTAAGTTTGCAAACTCACTCCGCCTTCGCATGGCCATGCGCATCAGCAATGTTGCCCCGGACAAGGCTAAGACCGTTGCCGAGGCCGCTGCCAACCACGAGGTGGGCGTGATGACGGGCAACGACGACGATGCCGAGCTGACGCTCTCCAGCACCAATCCGTTCGAGGTGGTGATGTATGAGTACAATGGCGGCGACTCTCGTGTCAGCGGCGACATCACGTCTTACATGAACGGCTACAAAGACCCCCGCCGCTCGGCCATGTTCACTCCGGCTGAATTCGAGGGTTATACCGACCAGTTCATCGGCATCCGCTCGGGCATCAGCATCCCCGACGGCAAAATAGCCCATCAGTATTCCAACTATAAGGTGGCAACCGACAGCAAGCTCATCATCATGAATGCGGCCGAGGTGGCTTTCCTCCGTGCAGAGGGTGCCTTGAGAGGCTGGAACATGGGCGGAACGGCCAAGCAGTTCTATGAGCAGGGTGTCAACCTCTCGTTTGAGCAGTGGGGCGTTTCCGGTGCCGACAGCTATTTGGCCGATAACGTCAGCACGCCGGCCAAATATACAGACCCTGCCGGCAGCAACAGCTACACGGGCACCACATCGACGGTAACCATCGCTTGGGACGATGCCGCAAGCTTCGAGACCAATCTGGAACGCATCATCACGCAGAAGTGGATTGCCAACTTCCCGCTCGGACAGGAGGCCTGGGCAGAAATTCGTCGCACGGGTTATCCAAAGCTCATGCCGGTGATGGTCAACAATAGTGGCGGTGTGGTGAACAGCGAGCGCGGACCACGTCGCCTGGCCTATCCGCAAGAGGAGCGCCTCAACAACCAGGAGAACTATCAGCAGGCTGTCAGCACGTTGCTCGGCGGACCCGACAATATGGCTACTGACCTCTGGTGGGCCAAGAAACAGTAATAACATTAATCCTATATACGAATGAAACGTTTTATCAATCATATATTCCTGTCGGCCTGCTGCTTAGCAGGAGCCTTTGCGCTCGGCAGCTGCGACACCGATGTGGAGACGGCCGACATCAACGAGCCCGACATCAGCCGTCAGAACAGCCAACTCTATGAGCAGTATCTGACCAACCTGCGCGACTACAAGGCCGCGCCTCACAAAACGGTTGTCGCCTATTTCGACAACTCGGTGAAGCAACCGTTCTCGCAAGGACAAATCATGACGGCGGCTCCCGACAGCATCGACTATCTCGTTCTCACTTCGCCTGTCAATACCACGGAGGCAGAGATGGAGCAAATGGCCGAGTTGCGCGCTAAGAAAGGCACCAAGGTGCTTTACAGCATCAACTTCGAGAGCATCCAGAGCGACTACAATGTCCTGCTCAAGGACTTTGAGGCCAATCCCGACAATGCCGACAAGACATTCATCTCGTTCAATGACTTCCTCGTTGACAGCGTCCGCACGGCCCTCACTTATTGCTCGAAGTACAACTACGACGGCATCGTGATGGCCTATCAGGGCAAATTCAAGCTCTACATGAGCGATGAGGAGAAAGAACTCTATACTGGCTACGAGAACGACTTCATCGGCATCGCCACCGACTGGGCACAGCGCAACACCGACCGTATCGTGCTGTTCCAGGGCAAGCCTCAGAACGTGATGGACCAAACCATCTTCTCGCTTGCCAAATACATCATCCTGCCCTGCTCCGACCAGGCCTCGCAGTCGGGCATGGCCAAGGTGGTGAACATGGCGGCCGCCGAGGGCGTGCCTACCGACAAGTTCATCCCCCTCGTTTCGATGACTTCCCTCGATGCCACCGACAAGAAGACCGGCTATTGGGGCTCGGCCCTCGCCGTGACTGAGGCTGCCCGCTGGGTGGCTGCTAGCCATGAGGGAATGACCATCGCCGGCCTCGCCATCGACCTGGTCAACAACGACTATTATCATGCCGGCTTCACCTATCCTACGGTGCGGAAGGCTATCGGTATCATCAATCCATCAGTTAAAAACTAAAACATCATGAAGACTCTGTTCAAATATATCACCATGATGGCACTGCCCGTTTTTGCCCTTGCCTCCTGCCAGAGCAATGACGATGACGAATTCGACAACAAGGCTGCCATCAACGCCTCCTCCATGGTGGCGGAGACTATAGTCAAGGGTAGCGTCAGCTCTGCCACAAAGACCCTTGAGCTTATTACGCCGCGCCCGGTGGAGCAGGAGGTGAAAGCCTCTTTCCGTGCGGCGCCTGAGTTGGTGGGCCGCTACAACCAGGCCTACTATGCCTCGGCCGTGCTGCTGCCTGACAGCTGCTATGCCTGGCAGGAGAACAATGTCCTTATCACTGCCGGGGGTGTCAAGAGTACGCCGGCCGTCATCGGCTTCCAAAAGCTTGGGAGCCTGAGCCGCGACTCTGTCTATGTGCTGCCTGTTACGGCGCAGACGCCTGAACTTGAGCTACTGCAGTCGAAAAGCACCTATTATTTTGTCTTCCGCGCCGGCGCCCTCATCAACGTGGTGCCTGACATGGAAAAGAACAATATCCGCATCGACTGGAAGAATACGGCGATGATCAACAGCATGTCGCAGTTGACCTTTGAGGCTCTTATCCGCGCCCGCGACTTCGACCGCCTCATCTCCACCGTGATGGGTATTGAGGGCTATTTCCTCATGCGTATTGGAGACGCCGGTGTGCCAAGCAATCAGATTCAGATTGCCACCAGCAACGGCAACCTCACCAACAGCGACCTTCAGTTGCAGACCAACAAGTGGTACCACCTCGCCCTGACCTACGATTCTTCTACCGGCACCATCCAGGTTTATGTCAATGGCCGCAAGATGCTCGAGGGCACAAAATATCTCGGACGCATCAACCTGGCCGATGGCGAGTTCTATATCGGACGCTCCTACGAGGACAGCCGCTATCTCGCCGGCAACATCAGCGAGGTGCGCATCTGGAACGTCGTACGCACGCAGGAGGAGATTGCCGCCAATCCCTATTACGTTGACCCCGCCTCAGAGGGTCTCGTGGCTTACTGGAAGCTCGACGACATGTCAACCAACGTCGTAAAGGACTACACCATGTACGGCAACGACGGTACCGCCAAGAACACGCTGTCGTGGCAAAATGTATCGCTGCCTGAGAAATAATCTTATAAAATAGACAAGACTATGAGACAATATCTGAAATATATGTTGGCATTGCCCGTTGGAGCGCTGCTTCTCGGTGCATGCAGTAACCCCGACATTGACCTTTCGCAGGTCGATGAGTCGAGATATGAGGCAAACGGCACCCCCGTGGCCTACCTCGAGAGCAAGTACGGTACTACAGACATCGACTCCGTGATATTCAACAACGAGGGCAAGACCGCCTTCATTGTCAAGTCGTCGGTTGCCGGAAAGTCGGCCGGACAGGCCACGTTGGGCTATGATGCCGCAGTGCTCGAGCAGTACAACAAGGAGCATGGCACCAACTATCAGGCCATGCCACAGGACCTCGTGGCCATCGAGGCCGCCAACGGCGACACCGTCAACGTGAGCTACAAGACCGCCGAGTCGCTGCCGCAGGGCAAGTATGCCATTCCTCTCTCGCTGAAAGGAAGCAGCGTTTCGAAGGAAAAGGGCGACTTCGTGCTGCTGGTCGATGACATCAGCAAGATGCCCGACTGCCACAAGGAGAGCGGACTGCAGGTCATCAGCTGTATGGAGGTCAACGACGCCAACCCGCTCTATAACCTCTGCTTCACCCTCAAGAAGTCGGGCAAGTATTTCTTCGACCAGGTCATCATGTTCTCTGGCAATATCAACTATGATGCCGCTACGGGCCGCGTGTATAACTACAACAACGAGAACGTGCAGCATCTGCTCGACTACAAGGAGAAATACCTTGAGCCGCTGCAGCAGAAGGGCATGAAGGTTATCCTTGGTATCCTGGGCAACCACGACCGCGCCAGCATCATGAATCTCACCGAGGCCGGTGCCAAGGACTTCGCCCTCGAGCTGAAGAGCGTGATGGATGCCTACAATCTCGACGGCATCTTCTTCGACGACGAGTACTCCAATCCGGGAAACTATCCTGGTTTCGAGCGCAATGAGTCCTCCTACAACTTCTCCCGTCTGGCTTACTACTTGAAGCAATACGCTCCCGACAAGCTTGTCGAGGTGTATGTCTATAGCGGAACCGGCAGCATGACTGAGGTCAATGGCAAGCAGCCCGGCGAGTTCCTCGACTATGCCATCCATGACTATGGACAAATGTATGACGTCAGCAGCAGCTATCCAGGACTGTCGAAGAAAGGCATGATTCTTGGCTCGTCGGAGTTTGCAAGAGGCAGCAAGATTAGTGCGTATAATTGCCAGCGCATTGTCGATGGTGGCTACGGTGGCACGATGATTTTCTCTTTGGCGCCCGAGCATACCGACTTGAATTGCATGAACCGCATTGCAAGTGCATTCTATGATGACGAGGTCGTAAAGACAGGTAGTTATAGTAAGGACTGGTAAACAAAAGAACAGATTATGAAGACAAAATATTTCTTTTTGAGCATGCTGTCGGCAATGGCGCTTACGGCCTCGTTCACGGCGTGCAGCAGCGACGACGATGATCCCACGCCTGAGGTCGTTGAGTCAAAGGCAATCACCGTGGATACCGACACGCTGAAGATGGATGTGGCAGTCACATCGACTTTCAACATCACCGACGGCGGCGGCGACTACAAGGTGTTCTCAGAAAATCCCGAGGTGGTGACGGCTACCATAGACAACAATACGGTGTCAGTCACCTCGCTGAGGAAAGGCAAGACCGGTGTGGTCATCTCCGATGCGCAGGGCAACTACAAGCGCGTCATGGTGCAGTCGATGTATATGACGATGAGCCTTGACAAGGAGGCAGTAGCCATCGGCATCAAGCTCGGACACACCGACGGTAGGGCTACCGTGACGGTGACGGCAGGCAACGGCGGCTATACGGCTGTCGTGGCCGACGAGAACATTGCCACGGCACAGGTAAGCGGCGACAATATCGTGCTTACTGCTAAGGCCGAGGGCTCCACCACGCTCACCGTGACCGATGTGATGGGCCTGACGAAGACCGTGCCAGTGACGGTTGAGTCCTCCAGCATCCCCTACACTGACGAGGAGAAGCAGGAAATCGTCAATACGCTCACTGACAACACAATGGTGTGGGATGGCAAGCAGACTAATAGCTGGGGTAACTATGCGGTAGTGAAGGATGGCGACAACAATGTCGTCACATGGAGCTACTATACCTACTATCATATGAAGTTCAATGTCGGCGCTGACCTTACTGTTGGCAAGAAAACCAACTGTACGGTAGAGTCCAAGATGGACTGGAGATCTGATGCAACTACATACGACAACGTGACGGTGGAAATTCTCAAGAACGACGGCAGCCGCATCTGGGGCATTGCCTACGTGATTAAGGACAACTATCTGCATTACGGCTATTTCTGCATGGAATTATAATGTTCATCGATTAGAATAGTTTTAGGACTTGCAGCGGGACTATTTGGCTTATTGGCCATGGTTCCGCTGCTTTTTTTTATTGAAAAGATAGTCCGTCTCGATAATTATCACTACCTTTACCACGCAATACCACACGGCTTATGATCTATCTCTTGGCTTTCATTATCAATATTCTTTCGTTTGGTGCCGTCGGCGACGGCGCTACCGACAATACCGTCGCCATCAACCGAGCCTTGGCCCATTGCCACGAGCAGGGTGGGGGAAGGGTGGTGGTGCCGCGGGGCGTCTTCGTCACTGGCTCGCTCCATGTGCCGTCGGGCGTCACGCTCTGGCTCGACAGTCAGGCCGTAATCAAGGGCAGCCCGGAGCTTGGCCGCTACCAGCCGCTCCGCACGCACAAGGACCTCAGCCGCTACAGCACAGGCTTGGGCACCGTGAACGACAACGACGCGGCCAACCCCCAATGGTCGCTCGCCCTCATCCACATCGTCGATGCCGACCACTGCGGCATTGGGGGCAGCGGCACCATCGACGGCAGCAACGTGCGCAACCGGCTTGGCGAGGAGGGCATGCGCGGGCCGCATGCCGTCATCATTGCCAACAGCCGCCACGTCAGGGTGACGGGCATACGCATCGTCGATGCCGCCAACTACGCCATACTCGGCTACGAGCTGCGGCAGACTGTGTTCGACCACCTGCGCATTGAGGGCGGATGGGACGGCATACATCTGCGCGGCGCATACAAGACCCACATCAGCCATTGCCGGCTTTCCACCGGCGACGACGGCATTGCCGGTGGCTATTGGCGGAGGATGACCGTCAGCCACTGCGACATCAACTCATCCTGCAACGGCATCAGGATGATACAGCCGTCGGTGGGCCTCACCGTGGAGGATTGCACTTTCAGCGGCCCCGGCCGCTACCGGCACATCACCTCGGGCAAGACCGCCAGCGATGCGGCCATCAGTCTGGAGCCGGGCGGGTGGGGACCCAGCCCCGGGCTCACCGACCGTGTGACGCTGCGCCGCATAAGCTGCCACACCGTGCTAACGCCACTCTCCGTCACGCTGGCCGACGGCTGTCCGCTTGGGCGGCTGAGAGTGGTCGGACTCAAGGGCGACGACATCACGCGCATGGCCCTGTCGGTGAAGAGCTGGGGCGCGACGAGAGGACACAGGGTGGTCCTGCGCGACGTCAGCCTGACGTTCCGTGGCATCGACGACCCCTCGCTGCCCCAAAGCTTCCGTGGCTTGCCGTTCGACAAGTGGCCGTTCTTTCCCTCCTTTGGCCTCTACTTCCGCAATATCGACAGGGTGAGGCTCAGCCGCGTGCGCTGCGCCACCGTGGGCAGAGACTACCGCCCGATGATGGTGACCGACAGCGTCGGCAACGTGATTGTGGACTAAGGTTTAGATTTAATTAACGGTATTCAGTTAAGGGAAGACCACCGTGAAATTGTTATCATTATAGTGACCCTATATGATTGGCATCAACTTATAACTGTTAAAAATCAATATAATGACACACATTCCTTTTGAGAACCGGCCGGCAGGGTGCAGCGACCCGCTTTGGCGTTACAGCAAGAACCCCATCATCGACCGCTATCACATCCCATCATCCAACAGCATCTTCAACAGTGCCGTAGTACGTTTCGGCGACGGCTTCGCAGGCGTTTTCCGCTGCGACAACAAGGCCGTGCAGATGAATATCTTTGCCGGTTTCAGCAAAGACGGCATCAACTGGGACATCAATCCCGAGCCGATACAGTTTGAGGCAGGCAACACCGACATGATTGTGAGTGAGTATAAGTACGACCCGCGTGTCACCTGGATAGAAGACCGCTACTGGATTACCTGGTGCAACGGCTACAACGGCCCGACCATCGGCATAGGCTATACGTTCGACTTCAAGAAGTTCTACCAGTGTGAGAATGCCTTCCTGCCTTTCAACCGCAACGGCGTGCTGTTCCCGCAGAAGATTAATGGAAAGTATGTGTTGCTCTCGCGTCCGAGCGATAACGGCCATACGCCTTTCGGTGACATCTTTGTCAGCTACAGTCCCGACATGAAATACTGGGGCGAGCACCGCTGCGTGATGCGTCCAACGCCGTTTGAGGAAAGCGCCTGGCAGTGCACCAAGATTGGCGCTGGCCCCATTCCCATACTCACCGATGAGGGCTGGCTGCTCTTCTATCACGGCGTCATCACCACGTGCAACGGCTACCGCTATTCGATGGGCGCCGCCATTCTCGACCGCGATAACCCCGCGAGGGTGCTTTACCGCTCGCGCTACTACCTGCTCGGTCCCGCCGCGCCTTACGAGCTGCAGGGCGACGTGCCCAACGTGGTGTTCCCTTGTGCGGCGCTCAACGAGGGCAACAAGGTATGCGTTTACTACGGAGCGGCCGACACGGTGACCGGCCTGGCCTTTGGCTATATCGACGAAATCATCGACTTCGTGAAACAACATCACTACAACGGCAACCTGCCCAAATAATCCCATATCAGCAATATGAAGCGACATTCTTTATTATATCTTGTCCTGTTGACGGCCTTGTTGCCCCTTTGTGCCTCGGCAGGCGAGCTTACCAAATTAGTCAATCCGCGCATCGGCACGGGTGGCCACGGCCACGTGTTTCTCGGAGCCAACGTGCCGTTTGGCTTCGTTCAGCTGGGGCCCACCGAGCATACGCGCGGCTGGGACTGGTGCTCTGGCTATCACGACAGCGACAACGTGCTGCTGGGCTTTAGCCATACCCACCTCAGCGGAACGGGCATCGGCGACCTTGGCGACATCACCCTGCTGCCCGTCGCCACGGCTGAGCAGGACACAGCCGTGTTCAGCCACAGCGACGAGACCGTGCGCCCGGGCTACTACAGCGTCAACCTGCACAACCCGGAGGTTACCGTTGAGCTGACCGCCACCGAGCGTTGCGGCATGCACCGCTACACTTTCCACAAAGACGCCCCCGCCTTTATCCGCCTCGACTTGAACACCGGCATCGGCTGGGACTCGGTCTATGCCACCGATTTTCAGTTTGACGGCACATCCGAGGTGTCGGGTCTGCGCTTCTCTCACGGCTGGGCCAAGGACCAGAAAGTGTATTTCACGGCGCAGTTCTCACAGCCGTTAAGGCTCGTCAAGAGCGGTCGCGGCTATGGCGTGTTCCAGCTGAGCAATCCACAAGAGCCTCTACTTGTCAGGGTGGGACTGTCGGCAACAGGCATAGACGGCGCCAAGGCCAACCTGCGCGCTGAGGTCTCCAACTGGGACTTCGACGGCACTGCCAAGGCTGCCGATGAGGCATGGGAGAGGCAGCTCGCCAAAATCAAGGTCTCGGCAAGCGATGAGGTAAGGCAGATCTATTACACGGCCGTCTATCATGCGTTCAACGCACCCTCCATCTTCAACGATGTTGACGGCTCCTATCGTGGTGCCGACGGTCAGGTGCATCGTGACACGGCGGGCAACAACTACACCACTTTCTCGCTTTGGGACACCTATCGCGCGGAGATGCCGCTGCTGTCAGTCGTCGAGCCTACGCGTGCCGCCGACATGGGCCGCACTTTCCTCCGCATCGCTGACGAGCAGGGCCGTCTGCCGGTGTGGCATCTCATGGGCAATGAGACCGACTGCATGGTGGGCAATCCGGGTGTAATCTCCCTGGCCGACTTGGTGATGAAGGGGCTGGTAAGCGACAAGCGGCATGCCCTTGAGGCCCTGAAGACCACGATGGAGACACCGGGACGCAGCCTGGAGCTGTTCAACAAGTATGGCTACATTCCCACCGACCTTGACCCTACCCACGAGACGGTGGCCAAGACCCTTGAGTATGGCATTGCCGCCAATGCCGTGGCAAGAGTGGCCGAAAGCATGGGCGACAAGCAGGCTGCGCAGCTCTACGCTCAGCGCGGCAAGGCTTACCGACAGCTGTTCGACCCAAAGACGCAGTTCATGCGCGGCCGCAGCTCGGTCAACGAGTGGCGCACGCCGTTCAATCCCTTCCACGCCGTCCACCGCATGGACGACTACACCGAGGGCAACGCCTGGCAATACACGTGGCTCGTGCCGCATGATGTGCACGGGCTGGTGAAGTGCTTCCCCTCCGAGAAGTCGTTCTGCACGAAGCTTGACTCGCTGTTCACCGTCGAGGGAGACCTCGGCGCCGAAGCCTCACCCGACATCTCCGGGCTCATTGGGCAGTATGCCCACGGCAATGAGCCGAGCCACCACATTATCTATATGTACAACTACATCGGCAAGCCCTACAAGGCTGCGCCACTGCTGAGAAAGGTGATGAGGGAGATGTATACCACCGCCATCGACGGCCTCTGCGGCAATGAGGACGTAGGGCAGATGTCGGCCTGGTATGTGCTTTCGGCCATCGGCCTTTATCAGGTGGAGCCGGCAGGCGGCCCGTTCATCATCGGCTCGCCGGTAGTCAACAAGGCCACCGTCAGCCTGGAGAACGGCAAGACCTTCACCGTTGAGGCACAGAACAACTCCGACACCAATATCTATGTGCAGTCGGCCCTGCTCAACGGCAAGCCGCTCAACCGCAGCTTCATCACCTACCAGCAGCTCATGCAGGGCGGCAAGCTTACGCTCGTTATGGGCAGCAAGCCCTCGAAGTGGGCCACAGGCAAGAATCAGCGTCCATAACCATGACCCGTAACTATTATCAAGACCCAGCGATATGAAGAATATAGGAAAGAACCTGCTGTGTGCCGGTGCCATGCTCGTGCTCGGACTGGGCGCGTGCCACGCGCAGGCCAACAAGGTGCAGAAAGAGTTTGGCAAAGACTACATCAAGTTTGCCGCTGTCAGTACGCGCTGCGAGACGAAGCGTCCGCCCGAGGCCGAGCGGTTGTTCCGCTCCGACGCCATTGAGAAGGAGATCAAGCGCGTGAAGAAGTTGCTCAAGGACAATCCCTATTTGGCCTACATGTTTGAGAACTGCTTTCCCAATACGCTCGACACGACGGTGCATTACGCCGAGGACAGCGACGGCAACCCCGACACTTTCGTCTATACCGGCGACATTGCCGCCATGTGGGGCCGCGACTCCGGCGCGCAGGTGTGGCCCTACCTGCAGTTTGCCAACAAGGACAAGAACCTGAAGAAGCTCATCAAGGGCGTTATCCGCAGGCAGCTGAGCAACATCTGCTTCGACCCGTACGCCAACGCCTTCAACCGTGTGCCCAATCCCAATGGTGAGTGGATGAAGGACGACTGCGGCATGAAGCCGGAGCTGCATGAGCGCAAGTACGAGATTGACTCGCTCTGCTATCCCATCCGTCTGGCCTACGAGTACTGGAAGGTGACGGGCGATGCCTCCATCTTCGACAGCACCTGGGTGGAGGCCATGCAGAAGGTGCTGCAGACCTTCCACGAGCAGCAGCGCAAGAACGGCCGTGGCCCGTACAAGTTCCTGCGTGTCACCGACCGCGCCTTCGACACCGTGGGCAATGGCGGCTGGGGCGCTCCCGTGAAGCCTGTCGGCCTCATCGCCTCCGTGTTCCGTCCCAGCGACGACGCCACCGTCCTGCTGTTCCTCGTTCCGTCCAACTTTATGGCCGTGACCTCGCTCAACAAGGCCGCCGAGGTGCTGGAGACGGTCAACGGCAACACCAGCCTTGCCTCGCAGTGCCGCAGCCTCGCCAGCGAGGTACACGACGCGCTGATGAAGTATGCCGTCTATAACCATCCGAAGTATGGCAAGATTTATGCCTATGAGGTGGACGGCTTCGGCAACCAGCTGCTGATGGACGATGCCAATGTGCCGAGCCTGCTGGCCATGCCTTATTTGGGCGACGTCGATGTCAACGACCCGATTTACCAGAACACCCGCCGCTTCGTGTGGAGTGAGGACAATCCTTACTTCTTCCGCGGAAAGGCCGGCGAGGGCATTGGCGGGCCGCACATCGGCTACGATATGGCCTGGCCGATGAGCATCATGATGAAGGCGTTCACGTCAAACGATGACAAGGAAATCAAATGGTGCATTGAGACGCTGATGCACACCGATGCCGGCACCGGCCTTATTCATGAGTCGTTTGACGTGAACGATTCCAACCATTACAGCCGTCCCTGGTTTGCCTGGCAAAACACATTGTTCGGCGAACTCATCGAGAAGCTCATCAACGAGGGTAAGGTGGACTTGCTCAATTCCTGCAAGTAGGAACGCGCGCAAGTGCGGATGCTGCAGGAATTGTCATACCAAGGGTTGGTGGCCGGCACTAGGCCGGCCACTACACTACAACCCTTGAGGTAAACCATAAATTCCACTGGAGAGGAGACGGAAGAGCAGGCAAGCAGAAGGTTAACGTCCGTGTAGCTTTTTGGTGGCAGTGTAGTGGCCGGCCTGGTGCCGGCCACCAGCCTTTTGGTATTGACGGGAAAGCCATGCCAAGTACTGGTGGCCGACACGAGGTCGGCCAATACACTGTCATCAGGGCGGTCTCTCACCATGGGTTTGTGCCTGCCGGTGATGATGCCCCTTGCTTTTTCTTACACCAACGTTGCAACCACTTCCTCTCTGGTGCCGGGCAGCATGTCGATGACCGGTATCTCCGGCATGGTGTAGCAGCCGGGTTGCAGGCGCATGCTGGCGCGGGCCACATTGACCAGCACCTGGCCGGTGAGGGCCGGATTGTTGATGCTCATGTCGAACGAGAAGCGCTGGTTCTGCGTCTTGCCGCTCACGCCCTTGCGGGTCATGTGGACGCCGTGGCCCATGTCGCGCACCTCATCGACGCTCTTCACGGCAAACACATGCAGCTCGTCGTGGGCGAAGTAGTCGTCGGCCTTTAGTTCGTCATAGACTTGCTCCACGGTGTAGCCGTCCTCCAGTTCCACATACACCATGCGGCGGTGGATGCCCTCACCCAAGGGGATGGTCATCGACAGGGCGTTGCGCACGCCTTTCTTTGAGCGGGCCACTACGCTGTGCCCCATCGACATGCCGGGGCCAAAGTTGGTGTAGCTCAGTCCTTTCGGCGCGAGGCTCTCGAGCAGTACGCGCACGATGGAGTCAGACCCCGGATCCCATCCGGCCGAGATGACGCTCACGCGGCCTGCTTTCTTGCAGTGCTCCATCTGCCGGGTGCGGTAGTCGAGGATGGAGGTGTGGATGTCGAAGCTGTCAACGGTGTTGATGCCCAAGGCGACAATCTTTTCGGCCAGTTCCGGGCAAAGGCGTGTCGGCGTGGCGAGGATGGCCACATCGACATCCTTCAGCTTCGTGATGTCGTCGACTACGTCATAGGGCGTGAGTTCCAACGGTTTGTCCTTGTCGCCCTGCCGGCGGACGATGCCGGCAATCTCAAAGTCGGGTGCGGCCTCGAGGGCCTGTACGCTGAAGTGGCCGATGTTGCCATAGCCCACCACAGCTGCTCTGATTTTCTTCATAATTCTCTAATTGGTTGATGTCTGGTTGCAAAATTAAGTATTTATCGGGACATATCGGCAACCTGATGATAGATTTCTTCTCGTAATGCCTCTGGTGACACCGTGAATGCCTATGCCATCCGGGGGTTAGGGCGGGGATGAACCCCGCCCCTACATTACGTTCATGTCCATCATTTGGAGCAATACCTGCGGTCGGTGACACCGTAGGGACGGGGTTTATCCCCGTCCTAACCCTGCAGTTCATGCAGTAATGCCTATGCCATCCGGGGGTTAGGTCGGGGATGAACCCCGCCCCTACATTACGTTCATGTCCATCATTATATTTGAAGCAATACCTGCGGTTGGTG
>CABVDL010000008.1 GCA_902497035.1 uncultured Prevotella sp. | reverse complement strand
CATGAAGAGGCGGCGCATGTCGGGATGGCCGAGGAACTTGATGCCGAGGAAGTCGAACACCTCGCGCTCCAGCAGGTCGGCGTCGTGCCACAGGCTGATGACCGACGGAATGACGTAGTCTGCGCCCACCTGCCTTGCAATCTGCTTCACGCTGACGCGCTCGTGGCTCTGCGTGTTCTCAAGAATGTAGATGCAGCCGAGGCCTTCCTCGCCGAAATCCTCGCCTACGATGGTCACAAGGTAATCGAAATGCTGCTCGTTTTTCAGCTTCGCCATCTCAGCGGCGAAACTGTCGAAGCCGAATACTTTATTGTCTAATTTCATCTCTATACCTTATTTGTTTTCGGCAGCCTGCCCGTTCTGCTCTTGGGCCTGGGCGCCGGTGGTTTTACTCTTGTTTACTTCGTATGCCTCGCCCTCTTTTTTGAGGCTGTCGAGCTCTTTTCCAAGAGCCTCCACATCCTCCTTGTTGGGCGACTCCTCCACGATGATGGGCTGCCTTGCGCCAATCTTCGCGGCAGAGAGGTTCTCGTTGCCGATGCCGTGGAGGCCTCCGAGCCTCATGCTCTCCTCGCGCTCCTGGCGGCTCATCTTGTGGTTGGCGCCGCCGAAGAACTTCTCCACCTTCACTTTGCGCTGCAGCTGCATCATGCCATAGAGAATGGCCTCAGGGCGCGGCGGGCAGCCGGGAATATATACGTCCACCGGCACTATCTCGTCGATGCCGCGCACCACGTTGTAGCTCTTCTTGAACGGTCCGCCCGAGATGGTGCAGCCGCCGACGGCCACCACGTATTTGGGCTCGGCCATCTCGTCGTAGAGTCGCTTGAGCACCGGGGCCATCTTGTTGGTGATGGTGCCGGCGCACATGATGAGGTCGGCCTGTCGTGCCGAGTTGCGCGTCACCTCGAAGCCAAAGCGGGAGAAGTCGTAGCGGGCGCATCCCACGGCCATGAACTCAATGCCACAGCAGGATGTTCCGAATGTGAGGGACCACAGGGAGTTGCTCCTTCCCCAGTTGATCATTTGGTCGAGCGAGCCAAGCACCACGTTCACGCCGCCGTCGTTGAGCTCGTTGGCGATGTTCTCGAGTGTGTCGTTGTCCTTGAATTCCTCGTAGGGAATGCTCTTGATGCGGGGTTTTCTTACTTCCATTCCAACGCTCCTTTCCGCCAGGCATAGGCCAGGCCCAAAACCAATACTACCAGAAAAAATCCGATGCTCACGAGAGCCATCTTGCCGAACTGGCTGACCACCACGGCCCACGGATAGAGAAACACGGTTTCAATGTCGAAAATCAGGAAAAGGATGGCGAACAGATAGTAGCCCACATGCATTGGCAGCCAGTTGCTTCCGCGCGTGGGGACACCACACTCAAAGGGCTCACCCTTCACCGGATTGTACGACCGGGGCCCAATGAGCTTGGCAATGACGTAGGCACCAAGCACCAGGGTAACAGCCGTCAGCAAGACGGTGATTAACAAAGTGAATTGCATAAAGATAATAACGTTATTTAGTGATTTCTATTCAACTTGTTGGATAAACGCCACAAAGTTACTCATTTCTTTTCTAACATTCTCACTTTTTAAGGAAAAATGCAATGCCAAGGTAGCAAAAAAGCCGCACGGCATATACCGTGCGGCTTGTATTATGATAGTTTTTGTTTGCTATCGGGTGTTCCTTGCGGAACTTCGTGATTACCTCAGCTCTGCGAAGTACTTGATGGTGCGTACCATCTGAGAAGTGTAGGAGTTCTCATTGTCGTACCAAGAGACAACCTGCACCTCATAGGTGTCGTCGTCGAGCTTCACGACCATGGTCTGTGTAGCGTCGAAGAGTGAGCCGTAGCGCATGCCGAGGATGTCGGAAGAGACGATTTCCTCGTCGTTGTAGCCGAAGCTCTCGTTGGACTCAGCCTTCATGGCAGCGTTGACGCTCTCAACGGTAACGTCCTTGCCCTTGACAACAGCATAGAGCAGGGTGGTAGAGCCGTCTGGCACGGGAACGCGCTGTGCGGCGCCGATGAGCTTGCCGTTCAGCTCAGGAAGCACGAGGCCGATGGCCTTGGCAGCGCCTGAGGAGGCAGGAGTGATGTTGCAGGCGCCTGCGCGGCTGCGGCGGAGGTTACCCTTGCGCTGGGGACCGTCGAGAATCATCTGGTCGCCCGTGTAGGCGTGGATGGTCTGCATGATGCCGGCCTGGATAGGATAAACGTCGTTCAGGGCCTTTGCCATAGGAGCCAGGCAGTTGGTGGTGCAAGAGGCGGCGCTGATAATCTGGTCGTCCTTGGTCAGGGTCTCGTTGTTCACGTTGAACACGATGGTCTTCAGGTCGTTGCCTGCGGGAGCAGAGATGACAACCTTCTTGGCGCCGGCCTTGATGTGGGCCATGCTCTTTTCCTTAGAAGTATAGAAACCAGTGCACTCGAGAACAACGTCGATGTTCAGAGCGCCCCAGGGCAGGTTGGCAGCGTCCTTCTCCTTGTAGATGGTAATCTTCTTGCCATCGACAGAGATGAAGCCTGCGGCCTCTTTGCCGTTCTCGGTGAACGGAGTATCGTCGTAAGAGACCGTGTGGACGGGCTCCTGACCGATGATGCCCTGATAGCCACCGTGAGTGGTGTCATACTTCAGAAGATGAGCAAGCATCTTCGGGCTGGTAAGATCGTTGATAGCAACAACCTCATAACCAGGAGCTGCGAACATCTGGCGGAATGCCAGGCGGCCGATACGGCCAAAGCCATTGATAGCTACTTTTACGTTTGCCATTTTACTTTGAATTAATATAAAGGTTTATAAAATGTATTTCTGAGAATAATTTTCCGTTTTGCAGCCGCAAAGATACAAATTATTTTCTAATTTTGCAGTGGCTTGGAGTATTAAATAAATTAAAATAAAGGCATTTGCGCCAGTGGGGCGCGCTTGCCGGGCCACGACGGGATTACTTGCAACATGCAGTTGGCAAAATCGCTAATAATCATATATATTTAAATAAGGTGTAAACATGGGAAAATTCTTAAATGAGTTCAAGGCGTTTGCCGTCAAGGGCAATGCCGTTGACATGGCAGTCGGTGTGATCATCGGCGGTGCCTTTGGCAAGATTGTGAGCAGTATTGTTGACGATATCATCATGCCGCCTATCGGATGGCTTATCGGCGGGGTCAATTTCTCCGACCTGAAGGTGACGCTTCCGGCAGAGAAGATTGCCGACGGCATTGAGATGCAGGCGGCCACCATCAACTACGGCAATTTCATCCAGACGCTCATCGACTTCATCATCATTGCCTTCTGCGTGTTCCTGCTGGTCAAGGGCATCAACCGGCTGGCCAAAAAAGAGGAGAAGCCTGCCGCGCCTGCTCCTCAGCCGGAGCCGAGCAACGAGGAGAAGCTGCTGGCCGAAATACGCGACTTGCTGAAAGACAAGAAGTAACGGGCAGCTGGTGTCAGGCTGCCCACTACGCAGCCAGCCCGCTATGCAAGTTGCCCACTACGCAGCCTGCTCTGACAGAAGCCAATAAAAAACCTTGCCGTGATGCAAGCCTTTGATTTTCAGGCTTGCATCACGGCAATTGTCATTTGGGTCATTCTCCGTCGTCATTTGGGTCATTCTCCGTCGTCATTTGGGCCATTCTCCGCTGCTTTTTGGGCCATTCTCCGCCGCCGCTTGAGCCATATCGCAGCGGGGGCGCCATAGTGTCGTCACCGGTATTAGTGTAGTGGCCGGCCTGGTGCCGGCCACCAGCCGCCGGTGCCACTAACCCATTTAAGCAAGCGTGACGCATTGGCGAAGTCAGGAGAAGGCTCAGCGAATATAGTCCTTGGCCACGAGGTCGTAATAGAGTGCCTCAAGCTCTGCGAGGCTCAGCCGCTCCACACTGTGCTCTATGGTCCTGACGAGTTCGGCCCGGCGCGTCTCGCCGTCGGGCCCGAAATGGGTAAACACCTTTGGCATGGCTTATTCCCACTCTATTGTCGATGGCGGCTTTGAGGAGATGTCGTAGCATACGCGGTTGACCCCCCTCACCTTGCGTATGATTTCGTTGGAGACGTCAGCCATGAAGTCGTAGGGCAGCCTTGCCCAGTCGGCGGTCATGGCGTCCATCGACGTCACGGCGCGCAATGCCACGGGATGCTCGTAGGTGCGCTCGTCACCCATGACGCCTACCGAGCGGATGGTTGACAGCAGCACGGTGCCGGCCTGCCAGACGTGGTCGTAGAGGCTTGTTCCGTCGGGCATCTTGTAGTCGTGCATCTTCTCGATATAGATGTCGTCGGCATCCTGCAGTATGCGTACTTTCTCACGCGTGATGTCGCCGAGTATGCGCACTGCGAGTCCGGGTCCCGGGAAGGGATGGCGCTTGATGAGGCGCTCGGGCATGTGCAGCTCGTGGCCCACGCGGCGCACCTCGTCCTTGAACAGCCATTTCAGCGGCTCGCAGAGCTGGAGCTTCATATCCTTGGGCAGGCCGCCCACGTTGTGGTGGCTCTTGATGGTCATGCCGGTGATGCTCAGGCTCTCTATGCGGTCGGGGTAGATGGTGCCCTGTGCCAGCCATTTGGCATCTGTAATCTTCTTGGCCTCGGCATTGAACACCTCGACGAAGTCGCGGCCGATGATTTTGCGCTTCCTCTCGGGGTCGGTCACGCCTTCCAGGTCCTTGAAGAAACGCTCGGAGGCATCAACGCCAATCACGTTGAGTCCCAGTCCCTGGTAGGCCTCCATCACCTTGCTGAACTCGTTTTTGCGCAGCATGCCGTGGTCCACGAAGATACACGTGAGGTTGTTGCCGATGGCCTTGTTGAGGAGCGTAGCGCAGACCGATGAGTCCACGCCGCCCGACAGTCCGAGGATGACGCGGTCGGAGCCTATCTGCTCTTTCAGTTCCCTCACCGTGCTCTCGATGAACGAGGCTGGGCTCCACTCCTGGCGGCTTCCGCAGATGTCGACGACGAAGTTGCGCAGCAGCTGCGTGCCTTGCAGTGTGTGATAGACCTCTGGGTGGAACTGCACGCACCACACACGCTCCTGCTCGTTGGCGAAGGCGGCATATCTCACGTCGGCCGTCGATGCCGTGACGCGGTAGCCCTCGGGAATGGCGGTGATGGTGTCGCCGTGGCTCATCCATACCTGCGAGCCCTCGTCGAGGCCCTTGAACACGGCGCATTGGCGGTCGATGTATTCCAGGTTGGCGCGCCCGTACTCCCGGGTGCCGGTCTGCTCCACCTTTCCGCCGAGCGTGTGGCTGATGAACTGCGCGCCGTAGCAGATGCCAAGCACCGGATAGTGGCCGATGAGCTGCGATAGGTCCACCTTGAAGGCTTCCTTGTCGTGGACTGAATAGGGGCTGCCACTGAGAATGACGCCGATGACCGACGGGTCGTCCTTGGGAAACTTGTTGTAGGGCAGAATCTCGCAGAAGGTGTCGAGCTCACGCACGCGGCGGCCGATGAGCTGCGTGGTCTGTGAGCCGAAATCCAAGATGATGATTTTCTGTTGCATAATGAGTTATGGAAAAATGCTGAATAGTCAGAGTTGCCTCAGGAATTGCTCGGCGTCGCCGAGGGTGTCGAGCTTGCCCACGTCCATGAGCTTGAGGTCTGGTTTGCAGTAGCCCATGATGGGCGTCTTGCCGCACTGCTCAAGATAGAAGTCCATGATGGGAAACTTTGCCGGATAGCCCGCCATCTGCTTGAAGAGCCTCGGGTAGAACGTGTGTATGCCGCTGAAGGCGTAGAGGTGCAGGTGGCCGGCAATGGTCATCGGGCTGTCGCCCGGTGCGACGGGATATTGCTCCTGCAGCAGGGCGTCGCGCACCTCGGGGAAGGGCGTCCTCACCTCGCCCGTGCTGAGGTTGACCCATCCCACGAGCCTCATCTGGTCGTTGAACACGAGGTAGCGCCTCGTCTTGCGCCAGCTCACCAGCAGCCGCGCGCCAGCCATGAGGTGGGGCACGCCGCAGTCGGGGCACGCTACTTTCTCGTCGAGGCTGTAGAACCGTGCCACGTCAAGATTGCTGAGAATATCGACGTTGTGTATCAGGATGGGATAGCGCGCGTCGAAGAGGTGCTGCGCCTTGCGCAGGCCGCCGCCCGTGTCGAGCAGGGCGCCGGTCTCGTCGCTCACCTGAATGTCGAGCCCAAAGTTGTCGTGCTGGTGAAGAAAGTCGATAATCTGGCCTGAGAAGTGGTGGACGTTGACTACAATGTGGTCAAAGCCAGCCCCGTCGAGCTTGTTGATGACCCTTTCGAGCAGCGGCTTGCCGCCGATGCTGACCATTGCCTTGGGCATGTGGTCGGTCAGCGGCTTGAGACGGGTGCCGAGTCCGGCCGCGAAAATCATTGCCTGTTTCATAAAGCAAAGTTAGCACAAAAATCAGAGAAACAGTGCATGACACGCGCCTTTTTTGACTTTATTCCGCTATAATATGCGGATTAACCATTTGCAGCGCGGCTATGAAGGCCTTGGGGTCCTGGGGAGAGACGAGTATCTCGTCGTAGCGGTTGTAGCGTATGGCAAGCCGCCGCAACGACAGGGCGGGCGAACCCAAGGGGTTGTGCGTGGGGCGGACGGAGGTGATGGCGCTGACGGGGATGCGCAGCTTGAGGAAGAAGCCATAGAACACAGTGAGGCTGTCCCGCTCCACTACATAGCGTGTGAGAAAAACGAGCGAGAACATATAGACGGCTCCTGCCCACAGTAGAAAGACAATGAGCCATTTATCCGAATTCATGGGAAGGCATCCGATGGCGAGGAACAGAAAGATGCTCAGCCAATACCACCATCCGACCCTCGCGCGAAACGTATGGCACTGATTGTGTTGTAAGGAGTCTGCCATTATTGCTTTTAGTGTTGCATTTTATCGTTTGTTGGTGTCCTCCCGTGCGGGCATCACCTGCTCGATGTTCTGCTCCCGGTGCACTACATGCACCTCAATGCCGAATTTCTCGTGGATGTGCTCTGCGAGATGCTGCGCGCTATAGACGCTTCGGTGCTGGCCGCCGGTGCAGCCGAAGCAGAACATCAGGTGGGTGAAGCCGCGCTGGATGTAGCGGGCCACATGCTTGTCGGCCAGGGCATAGACGTGGCTGAGGAACTCCAGTATCTCGCCGTCGTCCTCGAGGAAGCGTATGACTGGCTCGTCGAGGCCGGTGAGCTTCTTGTATGGCTCGTAGCGTCCGGGATTGTGGGTGCTGCGGCAGTCGAACACGTAGCCGCCTCCGTTGCCCGACGGGTCCTCGGGTATGCCCTTGCGGTAGGAGAAACTATATATCAGCACCTTCAGCGGTCCCTTGCCGTCGTATTTGGAATAGGTGGGCAGTCCGTCCTGGGGGTGCGACGGATAGATGTCGTCCTTCGTCGTTTTCAGTCCGTCGGTACGCGGCTTGACGGGTGTCTCCTTGTGGGCGAACTGCGGCAGCTGGGTCAGGCGTGTTAGCACGTCGCGCAGGTAGGGGTAGGGCAGCACGTCCTCGCGCAGCCTCAGCAGGTCGCGCAGGTTGTCCATGGCGGGCGGTATGCTGTCGATGAAATGCTGCTTGTGCTCGAAATAGCCGCGGAAGCCGTAGGCGCCTAGCACCTGCAGGGTGCGGAAGAGCACAAACAGCGTGAGACGTGCCGCAAAGTGGCGCGTGCTGGGCACTTCGATGTATTGTTTCAGCGCATCGTAGTATTCGGCCGTCAGCTCGCGCCGCAGCTTGAACGAATAGCGTGCCGAGGCCTGCCATAGAAATGAGGCGACGTCGTAGTAGAACGGCCCGCGCCGCCCGCCTTGGAAGTCAATGAAATAGGGATTTCCGTCGCTGTCGAGCATGACGTTGCGCGCCTGGAAGTCGCGGTAGAGAAAGCAGTTGCAGTCCTCCGAGGTCAGGTCCTTGGCCAGACGGCGGAAGCTCGCCTCGAGCTTCATTTCGTGGAAATCGAGCTCGGTGGGCTTGAGGAAGCAGTATTTGAAATAGTTCAGGTCGAAGAGCACGCTGTCCTCGTCGAAGGCCGGCTGGGGATAGCACGCTTCCCAGTCCATGCCCGCCGCGCCGTTGATCTGGATGGCCGGCAGCGCGCGTATGGTGCGCTTGAGCAGCAGCTGCTCCTCGAGGTTGTAGCGTCCGCCGGCCTCGCGTCCGCCCTTGATGGCATCGAACAGCGAGCGGCTGCCGAGGTCGCTCTGCAGATAGCGCATCTCGTCGTCGCTCACGGCCAGCAGCCGCGGCACGGGCAGATGACGCTCGTTGAAATGGCGGCAGATAGTGATGAAGGCGTGGTCCTCGTCCTTGCTCGTGCCGATGACGCCTATCACGGTATGGCCGTCGGCTGCTGTCATGCGGTAATACTGACGGTTGCTTCCGGCTCCCGCAATCTTCTCCACATGGGCAGGCTCCTGCCCCGACCAGTCCTTATATAGTTTAGTTAGTTGCTCCATTGGTATTACTTCTTGTCTTTATCCTTATGGTTACTTTGCCTTGCCTCTTCTTCATGCTCGCGGCGCAGGTCGTCAAACAGTGCCTTGGTCTGCCGGCGGTATTCATAGTTGGCCAGCAGCGCGTCAATCACAAACAGCAGAAGCAATATGCCAATCGACATGAGCAGTGAACGGCTGTAAGAACGCGTGAATGAATAGGTGAGATAGATGAGTCCTGCCGAGATGAACAGGAATACAAGCACCT
Organism: uncultured Prevotella sp.; assembly: GCA_902497035.1. Lineage (GTDB taxonomy): Bacteria > Bacteroidota > Bacteroidia > Bacteroidales > Bacteroidaceae > Prevotella. The sequence goes on along the minus strand of CABVDL010000008.1, from coordinate 37,413 downwards.
TCTTCCAATTGACATGTAACTTGACTTTCATGTTGCAAAGATAATATTTTCCCTTGGTTTGCGGGTTCATAATATGGGAAAATCCTTTCCATTGCAACAAAAAAATCCCCGGCCGACGGTAAAGGACCGACGGCCGGGGTTGATATATGGCTACAAATTCACTTTGTGCTTATTCACTTTTTGTGCCTGTCTTACATCATGCCGGGCTGGCCTGCGGGTATGGCGGGAGCTTTCTCCTCGGGCTTGTCAACGATGAGGCACTCGGTGGTGAGGAACATGCCGGCGATGGAGGCGGCATTCTCGAGGGCTACGCGCTCCACCTTGGCAGGGTCGATGACACCGGCCTTGCGCAGGTCCTCGTACTTGTCCTCACGGGCGTTGTAACCGTAGTCGCCCTCACCCTGGCGCACCTTGTCGACAACGACTGCGCCCTCGCCGCCGGCGTTGGCGACAATCTGGCGGAGCGGCTCCTCGATGGCGCGGCAGACAATGTTGATGCCCGTCTGCTCGTCGGCATTGTCACCCTTGAGTCCGACCAGCTCTTTCTGAGCGCGGATGTAAGTGGTACCGCCACCGACGACGACACCTTCCTCAGTAGCTGCGCGGGTGGCACAGAGTGCATCGTCAACGCGGTCCTTCTTCTCTTTCATCTCAACCTCAGAGTTGGCACCTACATAAAGCACGGCCACACCGCCTGCGAGCTTAGCCAGACGCTCCTGCAGCTTCTCCTTGTCGTAAGAGCTCTTGGTGTTGGCAATCTCGTTCTTGATCTGGTTGACACGCTCCTTGATATTCTCCTTGGCACCTGCGCCACCGACAATTGTCGTGTTGTCCTTGGTCACGGTAACCTTCTTGGCCGAGCCGAGCATCTCCAGTGTGGCCTGCTCAAGCTTCAGGCCCTTCTCCTCGCTGATGACCACACCGCCGGTAAGCACTGCGATATCTTCGAGCATGGCCTTACGACGGTCGCCGAAGCCAGGAGCCTTGACAGCGCAAATCTTCAGACTGCCACGCAGGCGGTTGACAACCAGTGTGGTAAGTGCCTCAGAGTCGACATCCTCTGCGATAACGAACAGTGGACGGCCGCTCTCTGCGGCGGGCTGCAGAATGGGCAGGAACTCCTTGAGGTTGGAAATCTTCTTGTCGTAGATGAGGATGTAGGGGTCGTCCATGACGCACTCCATCTTGTCGGTGTCGGTCACGAAGTAGCCAGAAAGATAGCCACGGTCGAACTGCATGCCCTCAGTCACGCCGATGGTGGTGTCACGGGTCTTGCTGTCCTCAACGGTGATGACACCGTCCTTTGACACCTTGCGCATGGCGTCGGCCAGCAGCTTGCCAATCTCGGGATCGTTGTTGGCAGACACGGTGGCCACCTGCTCAATCTTGTCGTAGTTGTCGCCAACCACCTCGGCATTGTTCTTGATGTACTCAACCACCTTGGCGACGGCCTTGTCAATACCGCGCTTCAAGTCCATGGGGTTGGCACCTGCGGCAACGTTCTTCAAGCCCTCAGCCACGATGGCCTGAGTAAGGATGGTAGCCGTTGTCGTACCGTCACCGGCATCGTCGCCGGTCTTGGAGGCCACGCTCTTGACAAGCTGTGCGCCCGTGTTCTCAAACTTGTCCTCAAGTTCCACTTCCTTGGCTACGGTCACGCCGTCCTTGGTAATCTGCGGAGCGCCGAACTTCTTTTCAATCACCACATTACGGCCTTTAGGACCGAGTGTCACCTTTACGGCGTTGGCCAGCTGGTCCACGCCATTCTTCAGCAGCTCACGTGCTTCTGTATCGTATTTGATAATCTTTGCCATTGTTGTTATATCTGATAAAAAAGTTATAGTTATTATTTGATTTTAGATACGTCATTACTTAATGACGGCAAGCACATCGCTCTGGCGCATGATGAGATATTTTTCACCTTCCACCTCAAGCTCCGTGCCGGCATACTTGCCATAAAGCACGGTGTCACCATCCTTCAGTACCATAGGATCATCCTTGGTGCCATCACCGGCGGCAACAATCTTGCCACGCTGTGGCTTTTCCTTTGCCGTATCAGGAATAATAATTCCACCTACTTTTTCCTCAGCTGGCGCGGGCTGTACCAGCACTCTGTCTGCTAATGGTTTAATGTTCATTGTTGTATATTTTAAAGTTTAATTTTTATCTGACTTTTGCTTGTCTATGCATCGACCTTGCGAAAACCGTGCCAACTTGTGGCTTTTTCCGTCAGCCCGTACAAAATGTCAGCCGCCGACTGACAGATTTGTCATGCGGCGGCTGTTGTTGTCTTGCTCATTCAAGTTGGCTGAAGTACTTCTGCCCCTTGACGTAATATCGCCAAAGTATGCTGTAGCGCTTGCGCTCGGGTATGGTGTCAATTTTTCTCTCCTTGGCAATCTTCATACGGTCATTGTCGAAATCGTGCTTCCAGTGGTTGAAGGCCCGTCGGCCTTTGATGATGGCCCGGCATTCTTTCAGGTTGCGGTCGAGCAGCAGGCATTTGAGCGCGGCCACATGGTCGAGCACGAAGCGCATGCGCATCACCGGCCCCAGCTCGTTGTCGGGCAGGTTCTTATAGAGCATTGTGAGGTTGTTACGGAAGTTGAGGTAAGTCTTCATCGGGTTGGCTTTGGGCAGCGTTCCACCACCCACATGATAGACCTCGCTCTCGGGCAGGCAGACGATGCGTCGGCCTCTTTGGCGCAGGCGCCAGCACAGGTCAATCTCCTCGCAATGGGCGAAGAACCGGCCGTCGAGGCCTCCGGCACGCCAATAGTCGTCGGCGCGGATAAGCAGGCAGGCTCCCGTAGCCCACATCACGTCGGTCTGGTAGTCGTATTGGCCGTTGTCGCGCTCCACGGTGTCAAAAATCCTGCCGCGGCAGAAAGGGTAGCCGTAGCGGTCGATGAAGCCTCCTGACGCACCGGCATACTCGAAGCGTTCCTTGTCGGCTTCCGACAGCAGCTTGGGCTGGCAGGCGGCCACGTTGCCGTGGCTGTCCATGAACTCTAACAGCGGTGACAGCCAGTGGTGGGTTACCTCTACATCAGAGTTGAGCAGCACGTAGTAGTCGGCCTTGATTTTGGCCAGGGCACGGTTGTATCCCTCGGCAAAGCCATAGTTCTGGTCGAGCTGCAGCGTTTTCACCGTGGGGAATTTTTCCCGGATGAGTACCATCGAGTCGTCGGTCGAGGCATTGTCTGCCACCCAGATGTCGGCTTCGCCGCAAGAGTAATTCACTACCGTCGGCAGATACTTCGCAAGCATGGCCCTGCCGTTCCAGTTTAAGATAACGATTGCTGTCCGCATGATATGGAGCCTTTACACCTTATTATATAAAGTATGTTGTTTACACCTTATTGTATTATATATGTTATTCCAGGACGGTACACTTTAACGCTGTCTTGTCAAAGTTAAAGTCAGCGAGCCTGACGCGCACAATCTCATTGTCAAGTCTGTCGGATGCCAGACTGGGCGGCAGCTCCACGCGAATATAGTTCTCGGTGAACCCATGCATCGCCTTTCCGCGTGTGGCTTTCTCAAACAGCACGTTGGCCTCCTTCCCGATGTGGGCCGCATAGAACGCCTGCGTCTTTGCGTCGGAGAGCGCCAACAGGCGGTGGGCCCGCAATTTCTTGTCCTTGTCGCTCACCTTATATTTAATGGCCAGCGCCGATGTGCCGGGCCGCTCGGAGTAGGGGAAGACGTGGAGCTGTGTCACCGGCAGGGAGTCGAGAAACTGGTAGCAGTCCTCGAAGTATTCGGGGCGCTCCCCGCGGCATCCTACCATAACATCGACGCCAATGAAGGCGTCGGGCATCTCCTGTTTGATGAGGTTGATCTTGTGGGCGAAGACATCGCGGGTGTAACGGCGGTGCATCAGACGCAGCACCTCGTCGTTGCCGCTCTGCAAGGGAATGTGGAAATGGGGCATGAACGCGCGGCTGTGGGCGCAGTAGTCGATGAGGGCGTCGTCGATGAGGTCGGGCTCAAGCGAGCTGATGCGGAAGCGGCGTATGCCCTCCACCTGGTCGAGCGCCTTGACCAGGTCGATGAATTTCTCACCCGTCGTGCGGCCGAAGTCGCCGATGTTAACGCCCGTCAGCACAATTTCCTTGCCTCCCTCTGCCGCGGCCTGCCTAGCCTGCTCCACCAGCGAGTCAATCGTGGGATTGCGCGAGAAGCCGCGCGCGTAGGGAATGGTGCAATAGGTGCAGAAATAATTGCAGCCGTCCTGCACCTTCAGAAAATAACGGGTGCGGTTGCCGCGTGAGCAGGACGGCTGGAAAGTCTTGATGTCTTTCGTCCTCACATGATGAAAGAGGTGCAGGTGACCCTCGCGTGGCTGGCTCCATGCGTCGGAGAGGTATTGTATGAGGTTGGCCTTCTCGTTGGACCCCAACACCAGGTCAACGCCGTCGATGCGGCTCACCGTCTCGCTCTCCAGCTGTGCGTAGCATCCTGTGACCACGATGAATGCTCCCGGGTTCTCGCGTGCCATGCGGTGTATGGCCTGCCGGCATTTGTGGTCGGCCGTCTCGGTCACTGAGCAGGTGTTGATGAGGCAGAGGTCAGCCTTTTCTCCCTTGGCAGCTGTCACGACTCCCATTTCCTGTAGCGTCTTGCCAAATGTGGAGGTCTCGGAGAAGTTGAGCTTGCAGCCCAACGTATAATAAACGGCCTTCTTTCCTTGAAAAGCAGCGGTGTCAATCATAATCGTGTCAAGTCTATATTTAATGCAAAGGTACACTTTTCGGGGCAGAATAGAGCTGTATGATGCCTTTATTTAACTGATGAGAAAAGAAGAATGCAATTTTAACGTTTGTTGCGCGTGTATAAGTCGTTGAATATCAGCGCATGCGAAAAAGTTACAAAAAAAGCCGAAAAAAAGTCGATAAAAAAAGAACAACGTATCGAAAAAATGCCTACCTTTGCACCGTTGTTAATAAACAAAGAAAGTTTTACAGATTAAAAAAGCAAAGAAAATGAAGAAATTAGTTTTAATGTTCGTGGCTATCGCAGCTATCTCTTTCGCATCTTGTGGTAATAAGAACCAGAGCGCAGCTCCTGCTGCTGACAGCGACACTACCGCTGTTGACACTACTGACACTGCTGCTGTTGACACCACTGCTGCAGACACCGCTGCTGCTCAGCAGTAAGAGGTATTCGTTAGCGCGAATTGAAAATTGAGAGACACCGCCCCGGACAACAGTCCGGGGCGGTTTGTCGTTTATGCCGGCCTGTCATACATTGCGGCCTGTCTCCATCTTTTCCGTTCAGCCGACCGCCACTGCCGGTAGCGTCAAACGACACTGCGAAATGGCTTAACCGACAAACTGCGGTGACCGCCACGCACAACTGCGGTGGCCGCCACGCATAACTGCGGCGACCGCCACACTTAACTATGGCGACCGCCACACCTCGCCATCTCACCGTACTCACCTTGTCATCTCACCGTACTCATCTTGTCATCTCACCGTGAACATGGTCTCGTTACGCCGATGATGGGGCATCGGTTTGGCCATTTCTATTCGTACAGGTCGAATTTAATCCATCAGTTTCTTGCTTATCTCTTATTTCTTGCTTAATTTTGTAAATGAGAACTAATGAGGCAATCAATGACAGCAATGAGCATCGAAAAACGACAACAGCAGGAGGCCGGGGCATTTGCCGCCCGCTGGGAGGGCAAAGGCTATGAGAAAGGAGAGAGCCAGCGGTTTTGGCTCGACTTGTTGGGCAATGTGCTTGGTGTGGAAAAACCTACTGAATATGTGGAGTTTGAGGACCGTGTGCAGCTCGACCAGACCTCGTTTATTGATGTGATGGTTCCGGCTACCCATGTGATGATTGAGCAGAAGTCGTTGGGCAAAGACTTGCGTAAGCCCATACGTCAGAGTGACGGCCGGCTGCTCACGCCTTTCCAGCAGGCACAGCGCTATTCCGCCGCCTTGCCTTACTCGCAGCGGCCACGGTGGATTGTGACCTGCAATTTCTCCGAGTTCGATGTCTATGACATGGAAAATCCCAACAGCGAGCCGCAGCGCATTCTGCTCAAAAACCTTGGCAAGGACTATTACCGCCTGCAGTTTCTGGTCGATACCATGAGTGAGCACACGAAGAAGGAGATGGAAGTGTCGATGAAGGCCGGTGAGATTGTAGGCCGCATCTATGACGCCTTTATCAAGGAGTATGACCTCGACGACCACAACTCGCTGCGCTATCTCAACATCCTTTGCGTGCGCCTCGTGTTCTGTTTCTATGCCGAGGATGCCGGCATCTTTGGCAAACGCGACATGTTTCACGACTACATGGCGCAGTTTGACGCTGCTTCAATGCGTGGAGAGCTGCTTCGTTTTTTTGACGTTCTCAATACGCCGAAGGAAAAACGCAGCAAGTATTTGCGTGCTGACCTGGCCGCTTTCCCCTATACCAACGGCGGTTTGTTCGCCGAACCCATCGACATTCCGCAGTTCACCGACGACATACGCGATATCATACTGCAGCACGCGTCGCTCGACTTCGACTGGTCTGAGATTTCGCCCACCATCTTTGGCGGCGTGTTTGAGAGTACGCTCAATCCCGAGACGCGCCGCAAGGGCGGTATGCACTATACTTCCATTGAGAATATCCATAAGGTCATCGACCCGCTGTTTCTCACGGGTCTGCAACAGGAGCTCGAGGAGATAAAGGAGGAGCCTGCAGTAAAGAAAAGACTGGGGAAACTGCATGATTTTCAAGACAAACTGGCAACGATGACTTTCCTTGACCCGGCCTGCGGCTCCGGAAATTTTCTCACCGAGACCTATCTGTCACTGCGCAGGCTGGAGAACGGGGTCATACGTGAGATATACAGCATTGAGCCGCTTGACGCTTTCACCAACCCCATCAAGGTCAGCATCAATCAGTTTTACGGCATCGAAGTCAATGACTTTGCCGTCACTGTGGCCACTACGGCACTGTGGATTAGTGAGAGCCAGATGATGGCCGGGACGGAGCAGATTATCCACCACGACATCGACTTCCTTCCGCTCCACAGCTACGCCAATATCCGTGAGGGCAACGCGCTGCGCATGGACTGGGACATCATCGATGTGCCTGACAATACGCCCGTTATTCATGCCAGAAACACTTATCTTGTCATGGAGTCGGATTCCGACGTGGCCAGCGAGCCTGCCGCCTATGACGACATCAACCTGATTACGTCGAATCAGTTTGCCGGACCGAAGCCATCGGAGAGAAAGACCGTCAGCTACGACTACATCATCGGCAACCCGCCGTTTGTCGGCGCAAGGCTGATGTCGGAGACGCAAAAGGACGACATGCTGCATGTATTCGGGAAGAAATGGAAAAATCTCGGCAACATCGACTATGTCGGCGCGTGGTATTACAAGGCCGTGCGGCTGATGCTTTCCCAGCCGCATTGCCGTGCCGCTCTTGTCTCCACCAACAGCATCACGCAGGGCGAGCAGGTGGCCAACCTCTGGGCGCCGCTCGTGTCGGCGGGCGCGGAGATTGACTTTGCCCACCGCACGTTCCGCTGGGACAGTGAGGCCTCGCTCAAGGCCCATGTTCATGTAGTGATCGTCGGTTTCAGCGTCGGTAGCCATCCGGCTGAGAGGCGTATCTTCGACAACGGACAGACGATAACGTGCCGGCACATCAATCCCTATCTCATCGATGCCCCCGACACCTTTATGTACAGCCGCAGCCATCCGCTTTGTGACGTACCTGAGATGGGCATAGGCAACAAGCCCATTGACGGCGGCAACTATCTCTTCACCAAAGACGAGATGGAGGCGTTTGTCGGGAAAGAACCGAAGTCAGCCCCGCTGTTCCATCTTTGGTACGGCTCCGAGGAATTCATCCATCAGAGACCGCGCTACTGCCTGTGGCTTGGCGACTGTACGCCCCGGCAGATCAATGAGATGCCGCTTTGCAAAAAGCGGGTGGAGAATGTGCGAAAGCTGCGGCTGGAAAGCAAGAGTGCGGGAACACGCAGGCTTGCCGACCGCCCGACACATTTTCATGTGGAGAACATGCCCGACAGCGATGCCGTCATTGTTCCCCGTGTCTCGTCGGAGCGGCGGCGCTACGTGCCTATGGGTTTCCTGAGGAGAGGAGTCTTCGCCAGCGATGCCGTCCACCTCATTCCCAACGCGACGCTATATCACTTCGGCGTGCTGCAAAGCAACGTGCACATGGCCTGGATGCGCGTGGTGTGCGGACGGCTGAAGAGCGACTACCGCTATTCCAAGGAGATAGTGTATAACAATTTCCCTTGGCCTGAGGCCACTGCAGCGCAGCAGGAGCGTATCGCGGCCACGGCGCAGGGCATACTCGCCGCAAGGGCGAAGTATCCCGACTCGAGCCTTGCCGACCTCTACGACCCCACACTCATGCCCTATGACCTGCTTGAGGCCCACCGGGCCAACGACCGGGCCGTAATACAGGCCTACGGACTTCCGACAAACATCAGTGAGACCGCCTGTGTGGCGTTCCTGTTCTCAAAAGTAAACGAAATGCTCAACAAATGAAACTGACAGTGAAATTACTTTCCATGATAGTCCCGTTATTGGGACTGCCGTCCTGTGGGGACGCTCAAAACGACAGCATTCAAACCTGTGATGCGCATACGTTTGCGAAGGTGATCCATGCCGGTGCGGCCGATACCGACAGCGCGGCCGTTACACTGGTCGATGTGAGGACCGCTGGGGAATATGCTGCGGGCCATATCCCCGGTGCCCTCAATGTTGACGTGTTGAGGGACGACTTCACTGAGAAGGCCGCCTCACTACTTCCACGCAACCGCTGTGTGGCGGTATATTGCCGTTCCGGCAAGCGCAGTCTGAAGGCAGCCGCGTTGCTGGTGAGGGCCGGCTACAAGGTAATCAATCTTAAAGGAGGCTGGCTCGAATGGAAAGCCGATAATTTGCCAACTCAATAATTTGTTGTGTCTTTAATTTGTTGTATCTTTGCACCAATAAACCAGTTAGCGCATGAAATACATCCTTGTTACCGGAGGTTCCCGTGGCATAGGCCGCGCAGTGTGCGTGAGGCTTGCCAGAATGGGCCTGCCAGTCATCATCAATTACCGTTCCAACGAGTCCGAGGCCCTAAAGACCAAGGCCCTTGTTGAGGCCGAGGGCGTTGAGGCAGAACTGTTGCCTTTCGATGTGACCGATGAGGCACAGGTGACCAAGGCGATGGACGAGTGGGAAGACCGCCATCCCGATGATTTTATCTATGTGCTGGTCAACAATGCCGGCATTTGTCGTGACGGAGTGATGTTCATGATGAGTGACGACGACTGGCATGATGTGTTGCGCACCACGCTCGACGGCTTCTTCTTTATCACCCGTCGTGTGCTCAAGCACATGATGCCGCGCCGTCATGGCGGACGCATCGTCAATGTTGCCTCGCTGTCTGGTCTTTGCGGCATTCAGGGGCAGGCCAATTACAGCGCAGCCAAGGCCGGCCTCATTGGCGCCACCAAGGCACTGGCTCTGGAGGTGGCCGCACGCCAGATCACGGTGAATGCCGTGGCTCCGGGCTTCGTAGAGACCGATATGACGCAGGACCTCGACCGTGCAGCCTTGGAGCGGCAGATACCCATGCACCGTTTTGCCAAGCCCGAGGAGGTGGCCGATGCCGTGGCTTTCCTTGTCTCGCCGGGGGCAGCCTACATCACGGGTGACGTCATCAGCATTAACGGCGGTTTATATACTTAAGCCCATGCACCTCTCTCCATCGCTCAAAGCTCAATATACAGCCGACAAGCTGTCAGCCCGAGAGGCACAGCGGCTGGCCGAGCTCATAGCCTGGGGGCCTGCTGTGTTCCAGGCCTCAAGGCTCATGCTGAAATTCGGCGTTCTGGCGTTGCTGCGCGACCATGATGAGGGACTGACGCGACAGGAGATAGCCACGCAATGCCATCTGAGTGACTACGCCGCAAAATGTCTGCTCGAGGCCTCGCTCTCCATTGGCACCGTGCTGGTCAACCCCGACACCGACCGCTATATGCTGTCAAAGACCGGCTGGTTCCTGCTCAACGACCCGGCTACGCGGGTTAACGTCAATTTCAACCACGATGTCAACTATGAGGGGTGGTTCCTTCTGGAGCAATCGTTGCTTCACGGCAAGCCTGAGGGACTGCGTCACTTCGGGCCGTGGCCTACCATCTATGAGGCTTTGTCGGGCCTGCCGCCTCAGGTGCAGAAGAGTTGGTTCGGCCTTGACCATTTCTACAGCGACGCTGCTTTCCCCGAGGCCTTGCGCATTGTGTTTGACGAGCATCAAGTCCGCACGCTCTACGATGTCGGCGGCAACACAGGCAAGTGGGCCCTGCAGTGCGTCAGCCATTGTCCCGAGGCAGAGATTACGGTGCTCGACCTGCCTCAGCAAATCGAGATGATGCGCGCCAACATCAGCGGCAAGACCGGTGCCGACCGCATCTCGGGCTATGGCATCAATCTGCTCGACGGGCGACAGCCGTTCCCTAAGAGCGACAAAGGCCCCGACGCCATCTGGATGAGTCAGTTCCTCGACTGCTTCAGCATGCCGCAAATCGTCAGTATCCTCAAGCGGGCTGAGACGTGCATGACAGACCACTCGCGCATTTATATCATGGAGACGTTATGGGACCGGCAGAAATTTGAGCCTGCCACACTGTGCCTCACGCTTACCAGTCTCTATTTCGCGGCTATGGCCAACGGCAATTCCAAGATGTACAATACCGAGGATATGGAGCAGTGCATCGACGAGGCAGGACTCACCGTAGAGTCTGTTCACGACCACATAGGTCAGGGCCATTCCATCCTTGTGGTCAAACGCAAATAGGCATGGCAGCGAAAGAATGGCAGGGCGACACCTTCGGCAACAGCCGCATGCACCGCTGGCTCATCAGCATGCTGCGCCATAGCGACGTGCGCCTGTATTATGCTTTTGCGGCATTGGTTCTGGTGCCTGTGTGCCTCGTGGTCTCACCCGGAGCGCGCTACGCCTTTCGCTATTTCCGCCGTCGGTGGCATGAGAACGTGCTTCTGGCACTATGGCATAGCTACGCTAACCATGTGCTGTTCGCGCAGGTCGTCATCGACCGCTTTGCCATGTACGCAGGCAAGCGGATGAGGCTCAAGGTGAAAAACTATGAAGCGTTCAAGCGCCTTGCCGCGGCCGAGGAGGGGTTCGTCATGCTTAGTGCCCACGTGGGGTGCTACGAGATGGCAGGCTATGAGCTGGTGTCAGACCGTAAGCCGTTCAACGCCCTTGTCTATGGCGGTGAAAAGGCATCGGTGATGACGGGCCGGAAGCAGTTGTTCGGACAAAACAACATCCGTATGATTGGCATCCGTCCTGACATGAGCCATCTGTTTGAGATAAACAACGCGCTGGCCAACGGCGAGATTGTCAGCATACCGGCCGACCGCGTCTATGGCTCACCACGCACGCTGACTGTCAGTCTGCTCGGGGCGACAGCCCAACTTCCGATGGGCCCCTTTCAGGTGCCTGTCATGCGTGGGCTGAACGTCATTGCCGTAAATGTGGTGAAGACCGGCATAACCGAATATACTGCCATTGTCACACCGCTCAACTATGACAGGCGGGCATCACGTAAGACGCAAACCGCGCAGCTTGCAGACGCATACGCGCGTGAGCTGGAGCGTGTGCTGCACTGCTATCCGACCCAATGGTACAACTATTTTGAATTTTGGAAATGACAGACATTGACTATCACAATCCGGGGAAGGAATTCCTGCATAACATCAACGTGCATGACCTGCTGCCACAGCAGGAGCCGTTTGTCATGGTGAGCCGTCTTGCCCACTACGACGACAGCAGTGTGACAACGGAGACGGACATCGCGACGGACAATATCTTTGTGGATGATGGTGCCTTAAGTACGGCAGGAATGATAGAGAACATCGCACAGACCTGTGCCGCGCGCATAGGTTATGTGAACAAATATATCCTAAAGAAAGGTGTGCAGATTGGTGTCATCGGCGCGGTACGCAAGTTTCGTGTGAACAGCCACCCAAAGGCTGGAAGCACCATCGTGACAACTGTCAACATCATCGAGGAGCTGCTTGGCATGACGCTTGCTATGGCTACTGTCAGCTGCGGTGATGATGTGCTGGCCACCACACAGATTAAACTGGCAGTAAAGGAAAAAGATGAGTGAGCTAAAGGCATCCAAGTTGTTTGATATCCGTTTCAGCGAGGTCGATTCTATGAAGGTGGTCTGGCACGGCTCCTACGTGACCTACTTCGAGGACGCGCGCGAGGCTTTCGGGGCCAAATATGGGTTGGATTACGTCAATTATCTAAACCACGACTGCTACGCGCCCATCGTTGAGGAGACCATTCATTACCATAAGTCGCTGCGCTATGGCAGCAAGCCGCGTATCGACATCGTCTATCGCCCCACGCGGGCAGCGAAGGTGGTGTTCGACTATGCCATTTACGACACGGCCAACGGTGACCTGATAGCCACTGGCCATACCGTGCAGGCATTTGTCGATACCGGCTATCAGCTCATGCTCTACAGTCCTGACTTCTATGTGGACTGGCAGGAAAAATGGAAAGTGTTTGACCAATGATACGTGTCGCCGCCCATCATATTCTGTCGCCCCTTGGCACTACGACAGCCGCCAACCTTGATGCCGTCAGGCGTGGCGAGAGTGCCGTGCGCCAGTGGACAGGCCGTTGGCAACTGCCCCGGCCGTTTATGGCATCGCTTTTTGGCGAGGAGGCTGCGGCGTGGCTGCGGCCCGGTTGCTCGCGCTTCGAGTCGATGGCCGTCAGTTCGGTGAGCAGCGCCCTTGCCCAATGGCGTCAGAACGGGGGAGGAGCATTGGCCGATGCCGCCAATCCCCGCACCGTACTGGTCCTTAGTACGACTAAGGGCAACATAGCCATGATGGGGCATAGGGGTGTCTCTCCCGACCGTCTCTGGTTAGGACGCAGTGCGGCCGTCATTGCAAGGGAAGTGGGCTTCACCACACTGCCCGTCGTGATAGACAATGCGTGCATCTCGGGCGTGTCGGCCATCATCCTTGCCGCACGTCTGCTGAATATGGGTCTCTACGACAATGCTGTGGTGTGCGGCGCAGAGGAGCAGAGCGCCTTTATCGTCTCCGGCTTCCAGTCGCTCAAGGCCATGTCGCCGCAGCTTTGCCGTCCGTTCGACATCGACCGCATGGGACTGAACCTCGGCGAGGCGGCCGCAACCGTGGTACTCACCCGTCAGGACTGCGGTCAGCTGCCGTGGCACGTCGCGGGAGGGACTATGCGCAACGATGCCCACCACATCAGCGCACCGTCGATGTCGGCTGACGGAGCCAGCCGCGCGCTGGCGGCAGTCACCGCAGACATTGGCGCGGAGCAGTTGGCCTTTATCAGCGCCCACGGCACGGCCACGATGTTCAATGACCAGATGGAGGCGGTCGCCATTGACAGGACAGGCCTCGGCATGGTGCCGGTCAATGCGGTGAAGGGCAACTACGGACATACGATGGGCGCTTGCGGTGTGCTGGAGACCGTGCTGTCGATGGCAGCTGTCGATGAGGGCATAGTGCTGTCTACGAAAGGATTTTCCGAGCTCGGTGTCTCTAAGCACATAAAGGTAACGACAGCTGAGACCACGACGACGGCCCGTTCGTTTGTCAAGATGGTCTCGGGCTTTGGCGGAGGCAATGCCTCGCTGCTCATGAGCAAAGACAGCAGCGTAGGGAGGAATGATGCAAGGACAGCGCATTCGCTCAAGGCGAGCCACACGGTCAGGATTACCACAGACAGCGTCAGCATTGACGGCAACCGGCTTGAAATGGCATCTGCCGGTAAGGCCATGTTGACCGAACTCTATAAGAAAGCCGTTGGCGACTATCCGAGGTTCTTCCGCATGGACCTGCTCAGCCGTGTAGGGTTTATCGCCGCAGAACTGCTGACCAGGGCCGAAGGCAACAGCCGTCCTGCAGACAGCGAGTCCAGGGCCGTCGTGCTTGTGGGACTGAGCGGGTCGGAACAGGCTGACCTCAATTACTACAAGTCCATCTGCCGCCCCGACGACTTTTTCCCTAGCCCAGAGCGCTTTGTCTATACCTTGCCCAATATCGTAGCCGGCGAGATAGCCATACGCCATCATTATCATGGCGAGACCTCATTCCTGCTGTTGCCCGAACACAATGAAGAGGCCGTAAATAACATCATGCGGTCTGCCTTTCTCGACCCCAAGGTGACGAGTGTCATGGGTGGTTGGATAGACTGCGAAGACGAGAGCCACTTTGAGGCCGAGCTCAGCATATTTGAATAATTAATATCTTGATATATGGAAGAACTGATTGAGGAACTCAAAAAGCATATTATTGAGTCACTGAACTTAGAGGACATGACTGCCGAGGACATCGATGCTGATGCTCCGCTCTTTGGTGGGGGACTCGGGCTGGACTCCATTGACGCCCTTGAGCTCATTGTTCTCATGGAGAAGCAATACGGCATACGTCTGGCCACACCGGCCGAAGGCAAGGAAATCTTCAAAAGTGTGCGCACGATGGCCGATTATGTTTCCAGCCACCGTAAGAAGTGATGCAGCCGATTGTCATAACGGGAGAGGGCATTGTTTGCGCCATAGGCAATGACGAAAACAGTGTGGCGGAGCATCTGATGGCCCGCCGGACGGGTATCGGACCGGTGAGGCACCTGTCCTCGGTCCATCACGAGTTGCCTGTAGGCGAAGTGAAGCTGAGCAATGCGGAAATGAAACGTCAGCTCGGCATTGAATCCTCCGTGCAGATGAGCCGTACGGCACTTATGGGTATCATGGCCGTCGGGCAGGCCCTCCACAAGGCTCACGTGCAGTCTGACGGCCGACGCCGCATAGTCCTAATATCCGGGACGACGGTGGCCGGCATGGACATCACGGAGCAGGCATTTGCGGCGATGGTGGCGCATGGAGCAGACAAAGCATGCCTTGACCACCACGACTGCGGCAGCAATACGGCCGACATCGCCCGTTATTTCAGTCTTTTCGATGACTGCACCACCATCTCCACAGCTTGTTCGTCGGCTGCCAATGCATTGGAATTGGGCGCTGACATGCTCAAGGTCGATGATGCCGACATCGTCGTGGCCGGTGGCACCGAGGCTTTGTCGAAGTTTCATCTGAATGGCTTTAACGCGTTGATGATTCTCGACCACGATGTTTGCCGGCCTTTCGACAAGTCGCGTGCGGGCCTCAACTTGGGCGAGGGAGCGGCCTATGTCGTGCTTGAGCGTGAGGATGACGCACTGCGGCGCGGCGTCCATATTGATGCCTGTCTGTCGGGTTACGGTAATGCGTGTGATGCCTTTCACCAGACAGCCACCTCTCCCGATGGTCTTGGCGCGCAGCTGGCCATGCGCCATGCGCTCGCCATGGCAGGCTTGACGCCTGACGCTATCCAGTGGATCCATGCGCACGGAACGGGTACGCCGAACAACGATGAGAGCGAGTCGCGAGCCATCCGCGGGGTCTTTGGCGAGACGCTGCCACCTGTATCGAGCACCAAAGGTTTTACAGGGCACACCACAAGTGCATCGGGCAGCATTGCCGCCGTCATTGCCGTCATAGCCATGCAGCATCGGTTCATTCCTGTCAACCTTGGTTTCCAACAGCCTATGGACGATGGCGTGGTGCCTTATATGCAGACTGCTCCGCACGACCTGCATGCGGTGATGGTCAACTCATTTGGCTTCGGGGGCAACGACTCGTCGCTCATTCTGACCGACACCCCCACCGGCGCGCAGCAGCCTAAGGTGCTTGACGAGGCAGACATTATCGAGGTCGCAAGGGTTGAGAACGACAGCCTTGAAGCGATAAGGAACATCCGGCAGTATGTCAGTCCTATGGAGTCGCGCCGCATGGGCAAGCTGATGAAGAGCACATTGCTCACCTCGCTTGAGGCCCTGAAACAGGCTGACGTGTCCTGCCCTGACGCCATCGTTACGGGAACAGCGTGGGGATGCCTTGAGAACAGTGAGCAACTGCTGCTGCAACTCATAGAGGGCGAGGACCTGCTAAAACCCACATTGTTCATGCAAAGCACTCACAACACGCTGAGCAGCGCCATAGCCATTCATCTGAAATGTCATGGCAGCAACCTTACTTTCACGCAGAGGGCGCGGTCGCTCCATTGGGCGCTCTATCAGGCAAAACTGCTGTTGCGCCTCGGACGCTGCAGAACTGTGCTTGTGGGTTGCCACGATGAGCGGACACCGCTGTTCAACCGTCTTCTCGGACAAGAGGGAAAGGCCGTTGACTCAACGGCCATAGTCTTGACAATAAAAAAATGACGACACTCTATAAGATATTACCCTTGGCACTTGTGCAGAGTGCACTGTTGGCTGGCGGACAGGTTTTTCTAAAGTTTGCCATGCAGCGGATGCGGCCCTTCAGCTGGACCTGGTCATTCTTCGGCAACATGCTGACCAACTGGTCTTTTGCGGCGTGCGGCCTTTGCTTTCTTGCCGCCTCACTGCTGTGGATGTATTTGGTGAGGGTGTTTCCTCTCAGTGTGGCCTATCCGCTGGTATCGTTGAGTTATGTCTTTGGAATGGTGGCCGCCATTGTCTTCTTTCATGAGGACGTGTCGCTGTCAAAGTGGATTGGAGTCGGCCTAATCATGGCAGGATGCTGTCTGATAGCCAGATAAGAACGTAAAACAGATTTGAAATGAAACGACTGAGAATAATTTTGTCAATGACGTTGCTGCTTTTGCTGACAGCCACAGTGCAGGCGCAAAACTTTACACCGGCACAGGTAAGGCAGCAAGTCAATAAGGCCGCTGCCCGCATGCGGTCGCTGACGTGCGACTTTGTACAGACCAAGAACTTGCGGATGCTCAAGAGCAAGATTGTGTCGAGAGGCCGGATGTGCTATGTACAGCCCGATAAGCTTCGGTGGGAATATACGTCGCCCTATACCTATACGTTTATTCTCAACGGTCAGACCGTTTGGATGAAGAACGACAGGGGCAGCAACCGCATTAATGTGGCGCAGAGCAAGATGTTCAAGGAAATCACGCGCATCATGATGAGCAGCGTTGTCGGCAGTTGCGTATCCAACAGCCGAGACTTCAATGTCACGCTTCAGGGACAGGGCAACAACTGGAAGGCCCTGATGACACCCAAGCGCAACCCCATGCGGCAGATGTTTAAGACCATAACCGTATATTTCGACGTGAAGCGCGCCATGGTTGTAGGCGTGAAGATGATAGAGAAGAACGGCGACACCACCGCCATCGTATTACAGAATGCAAAACTTAATTCTCCCGTCAATGAAAAGATGTTTGGCTTGCATTAGCCTGTTGCTGACGCTGTGTTGCGCCATGCCAGTCCGTGCCCGGCAGGACAGTGTCCGTTTCCCCTTCACCAATGGAGAGCAAGTGCAGTACGCCGCTACAATGACGGCCAGGCAGGGCTCTGTTAGCGGGATATGCGTGCTGCTCAACGAAAACGACACCATTAAGGGAGCCGTCGTCAATGAGTTCGGCATCTCGGCACTTGACTTCACCTACGATGTAAAGACCGATAAGGTGGTGCTCAACCATGTCATTGCCATGCTCGACAAATGGTATATACGCAGTGTGCTGCGGGAGGACCTGCGCCAGCTTCTGATCCTCATGCAAAAGGGAATTTACAGTTACAACGACGGGAAATACCATATCAGGTATGAGCTCTCGCCTTTAGACAACTCAAATAAGGATAGTAATGATACTGAAGAACCTACTTTACCGGATTGAGCAACAGCAGGTCAACAGTCAGGGAACCGACTACACGGTCAGCCTTGACGGCAGTTGCTTTATCTATAAGGCCCATTTCCCGGGCAAGCCCATCACGCCCGGTGTCTGTATTGTGCAGACGGCAAGGGAACTGCTGCAGGATATGGTGGGCCGGACATTAGAGATAACTGAGGCGCGCGATGTGAAGTTTCTCAACATCCTGTCGCCTGTTGAATGCAGCAGGGTGACGTTCAGTTTCACTGACGTGACCCCGACCGGCGGCAGCGTCAAGGCCAAGGTCTGCGTGCACGACGGCGACCGTGTGTTCTGTACCATCGTCTTTACCTGTGCATAGATAACTATAGAATGATATTGATACCAAGGTTAACAGATGCAGCACTCAGCTGATAATGCCGATACACGCGTGTCGCTCCGCAACCGGGGCATCTGCGTAGTCATTCCCGCATACAATAATGTGGGGACGGTGGATGCCGTGGTCACAGACGCGTTGCGGTACTGTGATGATGTCTTTGTCGTTGATGACGGCAGTACGGACGGTACGACCGGGTTGTTGCAGAAACGGCAGGACATCCGTCTGGTTCATTACGACCGCAACCGTGGAAAGGGGCATGCGCTGAAGAAAGGCTTCAGGGCCGCGCTGGCAGCAGGCTTTGCCTATGCCATCACCATGGATGCCGACGGACAGCATTCGGCTTCAGATATTCCCGCATTCTTGGCGGCTAACCGCCAGTGGCCTGATGCCCTCATCGTAGGATCACGCAGTGAGCGCGGAGCGTCAGATGCCAGAGGCAGCCGTTTCGCCAACCGCTTTTCCAATTTCTGGTTCTGTATTCAGACCTTCCATTACATGCCCGACACCCAGACAGGCTATCGGCTTTATCCCTTGCATAAACTCTACGGCTACCGTCTGATGACCGCGCGCTACGAGGCGGAGCTTGAGCTGCTTGTCTTCGCTCAGTGGCATGGCGTGGCATTGCGCAGCATTCCTGTGAGCGTCTATTATCCGCCAAGGGAGGAACGTGTCAGTCATTTCCGGCCCGGACTTGACTTCACCCGTATCAGCATCCTCAACACGTTCCTGTGTCTGTTGGCTTTGGTCTATGCGCTGCCGCTGTGGCTGCTGCGCACTTTGGCAACCGTTTTGCGTACGGTTTTGACCGCCGTGCTGTTGCTTGTACCATTGATGTTCTTCTTTACGCCGCTTATCCGGCTCTATGTCACGATAGGCAAGATGACAGCGCAAAAGAAGTGGCGCATTCATCTGCTGATGTACCACGTGCTGCGTCTTGCGGCTTTACGCATTGGCATTCCCGGCGTGCGCTTTAAGTGTAAGGTCCATCCCGATGCAGACTTCAACCGGCCCTCGGTAGTCGTGTGCAACCATCAGTCGCATCTCGACCTCATTTATCTGCTCACGTTGTCGCCGCGCCTCATTTTCCTCACCAACGACTGGGCTTGGCACAATCCGTTCTATGGCTTCATCATCCGGCATGCGGAGTATTATCCGGCCAGTATGGGCATAGATGCTTTAATGCCACATATGAAGTCGCTCGTGGAACGAGGCTACAGTGTGGCCATCTTCCCTGAGGGTACCCGGTCGGTCGATTTGCAGATTGGTCCTTTCCACCGGGGAGCGGCATATATCGCAAACGAACTCGGCATCGGTATCACGCCCATCCTGCTTTACGGTACGGGACGTGTGCTGCGCAAACATAGTCATCACTTGAGTAAGGGCACAGTGCGCTTAGAGGTGGGCAAGCCCATCAGTTGGGAGACCCTTCAGCAGCAGTTGACACTGAAGCGGCAGACGCGCCAATTGCACGACAGCTACGTCAGATGGCTGTCTCGTGTTGATGACGAAATGGTAAGAGAACAATAGGAGAAACGGCATATGAGACGAAAGAAACATCTTTTCCTGCTTCTGATACTGCTGATTGCCGGCGGCGTGCAAGCCCTTCAGGTTAGTGGCAAGGAGCGTATTGCCGGCATGCTGACCGCTTATCTGGCTGAAGGCGACAATCGGCCTGCTATCATCGTATGTCCCGGCGGCAGTTATTTTTGGCACGATATGGTCAACGAGGGAGACTCCGTCGGGCGGTGGCTCCAGCGCAATGGTATATCGGCATTCGTGCTGCGCTACCGCACGGCATACGTGCCAGCCTTTATCTTTCATTACCGCCTCGTGTTTCGTGGCAACCGTTATCCCGATGCGCTCAACGACTTGCGGCAGGCGCTTGGCTACGTAAGACAGCATGCCGGAACGTTCCGCATAGATACCAGCCGCATTGGCGTCATGGGCTTCTCAGCTGGCGGACATCTCGCCATGAGCGCGGTTGAACTGCTTCCCGAGCGTGAGTGGCCGTCGTTTGTCGCACCCGTCTATCCTGTGGTCACCATGTCACATCCCTGCGTGCACAAGCGTTCGAGACGGGGATTGTTAGGTGATAATAAAGTGAGAAACCGCAAGTTGTGCGACAGCCTTTCCCTTGAGCGGCATGTTCCTGACAACTGTCCGCCCGTGTTTCTGGTCAATTGCAAGGACGACCCAGTCGTTCCGCCACATAATTCGGAGTTGCTCGACTCTGCGCTGACAGCCAAGGGCGTTACCCATCTCTATATTCAGTACGCTACAGGCGGGCATGGCTTTGGCGCGTCGGGCCTGAAAGGCTCACCTGAGAGCCGCGGCTGGCGCAACCGGTTCCTAAGCTGGTTCAGAAACCTGAAACTTTAATGAGTAGTATTATGGATTTATCAGCATTTGAAGACATACGTCCTTACACCGACACAGAAATCCCGGCTGCCATGCGGCGCATCGTAGCCCACCGTTTCTTTCCCGTGCTGGCCTCTTTCATTTACCCGGACATGAGCCTTGAGGAGGTGAAGAGGAAGCTGTTGTCTTTCCGGTCTGTCCACGACTTCCAGACCGACACGATGAGGTGTGTCAATGAGCAGATAATCCGGCAAAGCATCAACCAATTCACCTGTCTTGGCCTTGAACGCCTGTCTCCCACCGAGTCTTATCTCTATGTATCCAATCATCGTGACATCATGCTGGACGCGAGCCTGTTGCAGTATGAGCTTTTCAAGCATGGCTTCGACACGACAGAAATCACATTCGGGGCCAACTTGATGCAGGGCGAGCTTGTTACCGACATCGGAAAATGCAATAAGATGTTCCGCGTAGAGCGCCCGGGAGGCAGCCTGCGTGAGTTTTACCAGAAGTCGGTCCATCTTTCCCGCTACATCCGCTATGCCATTACCGAGAAGCATCAGTCTGTTTGGATAGCGCAACGCAATGGCCGGACCAAAGACGGAATGGACGCTACCGACCAGGGTGTCATTAAAATGTTCGGAATGGCTTGCCCTGACGACAAGATTGGCGCGCTGTCTTCGTTGCACATCGTGCCAGTTGCCGTATCCTACGAGTGGGAGCCCTGTGACATACTGAAGACGCTTGAACTATATGCCTCTCTGTTTGCCCGCTACACGAAGAAGCCCGGTGAGGACCTCAACAGCATTCTTACCGGCATTATGCAGTACAAGGGCGATGTCCACTTTGAGGTTGCAATGCCAATCACGGAAGTGGAGCTGCAGGCCTTTGACCCGCTGACCAGCAACGAGTACCACAAGGCTGTGGCACATCTTATTGACAGGCGCATAGTCAATGCCTGCCACTTGTTTCCCAACAATTACATCGCCTACGACCTGCGCTATGGCTGCAATAAATACAGCCATGCATATACTACGGGGCAACGGGAAACGTTTATCAACCGCATGAGAGAGCTTGACAGGTATGACACGTGCAACGTAGACCTGCTGTACGACATATTCCTCTCCATCTATGCCAACCCCATTGTCAATAAAAGCAAGGTAAATGAATAAGCTCGTCCTTAGTCTATACGATTTCTTCTGCAGGCACCGACGGCTGATGGGTGTCATTCTGATGGGAATGGTGGCGCTGTTTGCGGCACTCATTTTCCGTATCCATTTCAAGGAAGACATCACCGACTTTCTGCCGCTCGATAAAAACGACTGTCTGGCGATGAAAACCTACCAGAACCTCTCGGGCGCTGACAAGATAGTGGCGCTTGTAAGCCGGCGTGACGGCAAATCAGCTCCTGACGAGTTGGTGGAGGCTGCCGACGACCTTGTCGAACAGCTGCGGCGGGCCGTCAAGCCGCAGTTCATCCAGTCGCAGATTGATTACGAGGCTGCCGACAATATGGCCTCGTTTGTTTATGACAACATTCCTTATTTCCTGACTGAGACGGATTATCGGCGCATGGACCATCTGCTGGCCGACCCGTCCTATCCGCTGGCACAGTTGGAACGCGACAGGCAGATGCTTTTCCTGCCGGGTAGTGGCCTGCTGTCGGCACATATCGGACAGGATCCTTTCAATCTTTTCACCCCAGTAGTGCAGCAGTTGTCAGGACGGCAAGTTGGGGCCCGATATGAGCTTTACGACGGATACCTCTTCACGCCAAAGCTGACGCATGCCTTGGTAATTATCAGCTCGCCATACGGTTCCAGCGAGACGGCGCACAACAGTGAGCTGGTCCGTATGATAGAAGCGGCGCGCATTCAGGTGCTGCAAGTCCATCCCTCATTGGCCGTCCAGTTGACAGGTGGCCCGGTCATAGCGTATGGCAACGCCCGTCAGATAAAAACCGACAGTCTGGTCTCCGTCATCGTGGCCGTGTTGTTGATAATGGCACTGCTCATTGCCGCTTTCCGCAGTCTGCGCAACATTCTGCTCATCGTGCTGTCCGTCGTCTGGGGATGGCTGTTCGCCTTGGGCATGCTGTCACTTGTTGACCGCCATCTTTCCATCATTGTTGTCGGTATATCGTCGGTCATCATAGGTATAGCCATCAACTATCCGCTTCATCTCATTGCACATCTCAGTCACACGCCTGACCGCCGTCACGCGATGGGTGAAATTCTCATGCCCTTGCTCATAGGCAACATCACGACCATTGGAGCCTTTCTGACACTGGTTCCGCTGCAGTCGGTCGCCCTGCGCGATCTCGGCCTCTTTGCGGCTTTTCTGCTCTTGGGTACCATTCTCTTTGTCATAGTGTTTCTTCCCCATCTTGTCCGTCCGACGGAGAGCAGCCGTCCGCACGATGTCTTCCTCAGCAGGATAAGCAATCTGCGGCTCGACCGCATGGGCTGGCTCATCGCCGTTGTGGCTGTGCTCACGGTTCCCTTGGCATGGCTGAGTCCTCAGTGCCGGTTTGACACCAATCTCACCCATATCAATTATATGTCGGAGGAACAGCGCGATGCCATGCAGGTGCTGGCACAGATGCGGTCGGAGGACGCCCGGCACAAGACCGTTTATTTTCTCTCCACGGGCAACAGTGCCGACGATGCGCTGAAGGCTGATGAGGCGGCTCGTCCGGCCATTCGGCAAGAGGGCGTGGAGACCTCCGGCACGTGCGCGCCATTCCTTTGCTCCATGAGCGAGCAGCAACATCGCCTTGAACGTTGGCGGACCTTTGTCAGACGCTATGGCCCTATGCTGAAGGCGGTGCTGTCGCATGAGGCTACGGCCGACGGGTTTACCCCCGACGGCTTTGCCCCCGGTGCCTTCGATGCCTTTATCAAAACGCTTGACCTCAAGTATGAGCCGCGTCCTTTGAGCAGCTTTGCCGCTTTGCAGCCTGTCGTCGGAAAGTATCTCTACCATGACCCGGCGACGAAGACGTGGAGTGTCGTCACCCAGCTCACGGTACCGGCCAATCGGATTGACAGCGTGATGTCGCAGTTGCAGAAGACGGGTGACAGCCGTCATCATGCGTTTGAAATAAGCCAGCTCAACAGCGTAATGGCAAATAACATCAACAATGAGTTCAATTACATAGGCTGGGCCTGCGGTATTATCGTGTTCTTCTTCCTTTGGTTTGCCATGGGTAACATTGAGCTGGCGGCACTGTCATTTCTCCCCATGGCTGTCAGTTGGGTGTGGATATTGGGCATAATGGCTTTGTTGCACATTGACTTTAATATTGTCAACATCATCCTTGCCACGTTTATCTTTGGTCAAGGCGACGACTATACCATCTTCATGACAGAGGGGAGCCAGTACGAGTATGCCTATGGCCGACGGCTTTTGGGCTCCTACCGCAACAGCATTCTGATTTCGGCCCTCATCATGTTTGTCGGTATCGGCACGCTTATCATCGCCCGTCATCCAGCCCTTCACGGCTTGGCTGAGGTGACCATTGTCGGCATGTTCTCGGTGGTGCTCATGGCCTGGCTGTTGCCGCCTTTCCTTTTCCGCTGGCTCGTGAGCCGCCACGGCAAACTGCGGCTGCGTCCGCTGACGCTCAAGTCATTGCTCATGCCCCGCCGCTACCCGCAGCACTGTGTCACCGGACAGCCGCGTGAGGCTTACGCCGCATACGTGCGCGACGTGTATTACTATTGTGGCACTGACATTGTGAAAGCAGTGCGCAAGGCTACGGCCAAGCCTCTGTCCTCATCGGCTGAGGACGGCAACATTGTAGTGGAAGGCGGCAGCTATGGCGCTGTTGCCCTGATGGAAGCGCTGTCCCATCCCGACCGTACCATCATCGCAAAGTCAGCGGATGAGGCTGACTACGAGGTGACAAGGCGAATGGCATGCCGTATCGCATCCAATATAATGACAACACAATCATATATAAGCAAATGACAAAGCCCTTATTACTTTTATCACTGCTCATCGGCGTGTTGTTGCCTGCCGACGCACAGTCGTTTGTGACAGTCAACCGCAACCGAACGGTTACCGTGAGTGCCCGTTTCCCGAAGGCCAATGAGGTGCGTCTCCGAGGGTCGCTGGCCGTCGAGATGAGTCGGAGCAATCTGCTCAAGCGCCTTAACCTGGTTCCGCGCATGCTGCAAAAGGAGGACAAGGTGTCACTGGAAAATCGAGACGGGCTGTGGAGCCATACGTCAAAGGCACTGCCTTCCGACCTCTACACTTACGTTCTCAGCGTTGACGGTACCGACACGTTGGATGTGGCCAATGCAAACAAAGTGCGTGAGGTGAACACGTGGTACAACTGGATAATCATTCCCGGGGGGCGTGGCGACGACTACCTCACGCGTGACGGCATCGCGCACGGCCGGGTGGAGACCGTGTGGTATCCCTCATCCATTGCCGGACTGCCGCGCCGCCGCATGATGGTCTATCTGCCGCCCCACTATGACGGCACGCGCCGTTATCCCGTGCTATACCTGCTTCATGGAGCAGGTGGTGATGAGAAGTCGTGGCTTGAATTGGGCCGTGCTACGCAAATCATGGACAACCTCATCGCAGACAAGCGCTGCAAGGAAATGATAGTCGTCATGCCTAATGGCAATGCCGACCGCGCCGCCACACCCGGAGAAGACCCTTACAACACGGACAGGGAGGCTGCATCAGCCGTGCCGTCGATGTTTGGCCGAATAGAGACGGCTTTTGTCCCTGACATCGTCAATTATGTTGACAGTCATTATGCCACGCTTGCCGACAAGGCTCATCGCGCCATAGCGGGGCTGTCGATGGGGGGCATGCATACGTTGTTCATCACTGCCAACAACCCCGGCTCATTCGACTACATCGGTCTGTTCTCGGCAAAGATAGTCAACGAGTTTACGAAGGACAACCGTCTCCGCCGCATCAGACGGGCTGGAGAACAGGCTGACAACCTCGGCCACCTCCTTCCGTCCATCGTCCGTAAGGGACCGGGCAATGATGTACTGCGCCTGAAACAGTATGCCGACTCTGGCAATGTCGCCATCTACGACAGTCTCGATACCAAACTCGAGCGGCTGTTTGCCGCCAGGCCGAAGCTCTATTACCTCGCCATCGGTGACACCGACTTTCTGTTGGATGAGAACGAGGCCTTCCTCACAGAGCTTGACAAGAAGCACTATGCCTACACCTACAATCCGACTGACGGTGGCCATGAATGGATGAACTGGCGCCGCTACCTGGTCGATTTTCTGCCCCGTCTCTTTCTTGGCACTGAATGACAAGCACCGCGCCTCAGCCTCGGCCGCTCCCGTTGTGTGCCTCGCCTCAGCCTCGGCCGCTCCCGTTGTGTGCCGCGCCTTAGCCTCGGCCGCTCCCGTTGTGTGCCGCGCCTTTTCAAGGCGCGGGGTGTCCCCTTTTAACAATCATAACCATCAGAACTATGAAAGAAGAAATAAGAACTGTTCTTGAGGACTTGCTCCCGTTAGTCAACTTTGATGCTGATTTCCTTTTCGCCGAACTCGACTCACTTGGTATCACGGCCATCCTCATGGCGCTTTCGCAACGTTACGGCATCGAGTTGGAGTCGGAAGATGCCACACCGAAGAATTTCCGCAATCTTGACAGCCTTGTGGCCCTTGTCGGGCGTAAGCTTGACGAGAAGGCAGCCGGTTAACCGTATACCCTATTGTCTATGCTCAATCAATTGGAAGACTGCCTTGCCCGCCACGCCTCAGCCACGCCCAATCATCTTGCAGTCGATGACCACGGCAATGTCTTCAGCTACGCCCAGCTCTGGCAGATGGTGCAGCAGGAGATTGCGCGCCTCCGTGCCAAAGGCTATGGTTCCGGCAGCCTTGTCTTTTTCCGCACCTCGCAGGACATTCGTTTCATCGTCACCTACCTCGCCGTCCACTCCCTTGGCGCCGTGGCCGCACCATTGGGAAAGGACTTGCCAAACGATCAATTGACCAATCTCGAAACACGTTACCATGATGTTTCGTTGCCAGCCGGCATGGCAGACGTGCTGTTCACTACGGGTACTACGGGTGCGCAGAAAGGAGTGATGCTCTCGCACAAGGCCTTGTTGGCTGATGCTGACAATCTCATTGCAGCGCAAGGCTACTGTGCCGACACGGTGTTTGTCATTGCCGGGCCGCTCAATCATATCGGCAGCCTGTCGAAGATGTGGCCCGTATGGATGGTCGGGGGGAGTCTTGTGCTGCTTGACGGCATGCGAGACCTTGATGCTTTCTTCCGTGCACTCGACCGTCCCGAAGGCAAGGTGGCCACGTTCCTCGTGCCGACGGCCATTGACATGTGCCTGCGCTTCGGGCGCGGCCGCCTGTCACAATTGGCCCCTCGCATAGACTTCATCGAGACCGGTGCCGCCGCCATACCGCAGCAGTGCATGGACGGTCTCTGTGCTGCCCTGCCTCACTCGCGCCTCTATAACACCTATGCCTCGACGGAGACAGGCATCGTCTGTACCTATGACTTTGCCCACGGCCGACACGACCCGCATTGTCTCGGGCGGCCGATGCGGCACGCTGAGGTGCGTATCATGCCTGACGGCCGCATTGCCTGCCGGGGCGACATGCTTATGAGCGGCTATATAGACCGAGATTGCCAGACTGGTGTCGGGACAGACGGCGATGGTTGGCTTGTGACCGATGATTTGGGAAAACTCGATGCCGACGGATGCTTGCTGTTCATGGGCAGGAGAGGAGAAATCATCAACATCTGTGGCTATAAGGTCTCACCGCTGGAGGTGGAGCAGGCCGCCCGTAGTGTGTACGGACTGTCCGATTGCGTCTGCCTCGCTGCCACGTCACCGCTGCTCGGCCCCGCGCTGAAGCTCATCTATACCACCGAAGACGGACAACCAATGGCGAAGCCGTTGCTGGCCCGCCAACTGGCAGCACGGTTGGAACGCTACAAGGTTCCGGCCCTCTATGAGCATGTGGCAGCACTGCATTATACATTTAATGGGAAAATCGACCGGAAATATTATCATCACAATACCTAAAAACGACAATCTATGGAAGTAAGAGACGTTTTCGCCATGCGTAAGGACGGCCTCTACGAGGAGGCCTATCAGGCTGTCTCGCAGCTTTATGCAATACACCGGGGACCGCACACCAATCTCTGCATGTTCTGGTGTACCCATGACCTGTTCAAGTTGCGGCTGCAACAAAAGAAAGTGGAGGACGCGCGCCAGCTGCTCTACCAGCTGGTGAGGCTCTACTCGCAGATTGATGATCGGTTGGCCATGGGCAACCGTGCCATCGTCAATGCCGCACTTGCGATGGACAAGCATGTGGATAATTTCAACTTGATTTATTTCATGCCCTACTTCAACCGCCTGACGGAAACCGACTGGCAACCCTACGTGGTGCAGGGCCATACCGTACCGTCGCTCGGCCAGCAAGTGGTCAACCATTTGCTCAAGGACCTTCCCTCACGCAATGCTGCCTATATCGACGGCATTGCCGACATCTTTCATAAGGCGTTTGTCAAGGCTCCCAACTATAAGGGTAACTTGCGTCATCTGGCACAGATGCATGCGCTCGTGGGACAGAACGACAAGGCCATTGACATCTACAAGCGTATGCTGCTGCGCTATCACGACAGTTATCTCTACGTGGAACTGTCAAAGCTTGTTACCGACGAGAAGCTCCGCCTCGCTCTTGGCTGCATGGCCGTAGTCAGGCAGAGCAGGCCTGAATATGCGGCCCGATACCATCTGGAGCTGGCCGTGCGCCTCAAGGCAGGCTACCCACACCGCGCGGCCTATGAGCTGCAGCGCTATATTGACATTCGGCAGCATTTGCGCCAGCCTGTGTCGGCCTTTGCACAGCGCATGCAGCGGGCCCTGCAGGGCGTAGTCCCCGTCACGGCCGAGTCGGAACAGAAGCTTTATGACCGCGCGGAGCAGGTGGTCAACCAATACATTCAGTCGTAAGGCAGTCTATACTGATCGCTATTGTTTCACCTCTACGTGCAACGGTTCCCTCAGATTGGCTTCCTCGTCGTCCATCACGGCTTGCCATTGGTTCATGGTGCGCACATCGTAAGCACTCCATG
Organism: uncultured Prevotella sp.; assembly: GCA_902497035.1. Lineage (GTDB taxonomy): Bacteria > Bacteroidota > Bacteroidia > Bacteroidales > Bacteroidaceae > Prevotella. The sequence continues at coordinate 8,823 of CABVDL010000008.1, read as the reverse complement.
TGGCTCCCACATAGTAGGTGTATGGTTGGCGGTTACTCACTTTCCTGATGCCAACAGCATGGCCGACTGCACCGCTGGTCCGTGTGTGAAGTGGCAGGTAGCGGGTGGTGGCGTCAGGGAAGATGCCGCCGATATATACCTGACAGTTGTTGTCTGTCATATGGTCGGTCGGGTCAGCGTAAAGGGCCTTATGGGCGTTGAGGCGCAGAGTGGTGGAATCATCTTCGTGGACGACAAACCCACCGGCCACCTCTGCAGGCCGACGCAGACCGTCATACCAAACGGTAATCTTGTTGAGGTGACGGCCTTTGTCGAGTTGCATCACACGGTGCTCGGTGACAGTCTGCCCATTGATGCGGGCGGGATTGAATGTCAGCGAAAGCGTGAAGCGCAATGGCCCGTTGTCAAGTATCTCGTAGTCGCGGTAACAGTATGGCATGACCAGACTGTCGCCCAACACGATGGCCGGTGCGCCGCATCCCAATGTGGCACCGACCATGTAGGGGTCGTAGCCGTAGCCGTGGTCGACATGAAACGAGCGTTGAAGCAGCAGGGAGTCGCCCAAGGCCGGATTGGCTTTCTTCATTCTCACCCCCTCAATGTTGAGACGGTAGCGTTCGGGAGCGACAATTTCGGGCGTATTCTTTACCCATACATCAACACCGTAGGCTTTCTCACCCGACCGCTGCAGTGCCGGACCATAGACACGGTAGGCGCAGCGGTCGTTCTCCCATGCGATGTCGTCCTCGCGTTCCTTATATAATGCACCGCTCACCCAGACATGCATCGGCTCTGGCTTGCCGGGCCGCAGAATAAACGTGGTGGTGCCATGCGGACGTACCGATGCGTCGACAAGCAGCAGGCTGTCGTGCGTTATCTGATAATCTACTTGCAGGCCTCGTGCGTTGAACACGCGCAGCCCGTTGTGACCCAACATACGGAATATGCGACGGGCATCGGCTGACACGACTTCCTGCCGTTGGCGGTCGGAGGGGTTGCTGACGGTAAGTTTCAGCTCTTGCGCTTGCAGGGTACTACTTAGGCATAGCGCAGCGAATAAGAATTTAGTTTTCATCATCTTGATCTATATTAATCGATTTCAATTTTGTCCAAATACTTTCATTTTTGTCCAAAGTGTCTTGGGAAGTAGTCTGAGCACCTGTTTTTGAGGCCAAAAAAGTCAGTTTTTTCTTGGCTGTTATGGTGATGTTTTGTACTTTTGCAAGAAAGAGGTACTAAAGATCAGAGCATTCTCATTGCGCTAACCGCGTGCAAAAGTAGTAAAAATTAATTTTGCGGCAAAAAAAATACGGAAAATCAGGCATAAGGGGAAAATAAACAGAATGGACTTGTGTAAATCACCCGGTTTGTTCGTATAATAATATGTAGACATTATAAAAACTAATTTATTAAAATCATAAATCATGGTAAGTTTCTCTCTTAAAGACAGAGTGGCTCTTGTCACTGGAGCCTCGCATGGTATTGGAATGGCTATCGCCGAGGCTTATATGGACGCTGGTGCCAAAGTCGTTTTCAACAGCAGCAATGCCAAGTCACTTGAGCGCGGTCTGGCTCAATATCACGCCGACGGTTATAACGACATCCGCGGCTATGTCTGTAATGTCTGCGACGAGCAGGCAGTGCGGCAGATGGTGGCTCAGGTTGAGCAGGAGGTTGGCACGATTGACATCCTTGTCAATAACGCCGGTATTATCCGCCGCATCCCTATGGAGGAAATGAGTGTCGACGAGTTCCGCAAGGTCGTTGATACTGACCTTAATGCGCCTTTCATCGTTTCGAAGGCTGTCATACCCGGCATGAAGCGTCTCGGACACGGCAAGATTATCAATATCTGCTCTATGATGAGTGAGCTTGGCCGTGAGACCGTGTCGGCCTACGCTGCCGCCAAGGGCGGACTGAAGATGCTTACCCGCAACATCTGTTCAGAGTTTGGTGAATACAACATTCAGTGCAACGGCATCGGCCCGGGGTATATTGCTACCTCGCAGACAGCTCCGCTGCGTGAGCGCCAGCCCGATGGCAGCCGTCATCCTTTCGACGCATTTATCATCTCCAAAACGCCGGCGGCCCGCTGGGGTACTGTTGAGGACCTGCAGGGACCGGCCGTGTTCCTCGCTTCTCCGGCTTCCGACTTCGTCAATGGCCACATCCTCTATGTCGATGGCGGCATCTTAGCATATATTGGAAAACAGCCGAAGTAAGCCATGAACGTGTTCTCCTATATCATTTCCTTAGGTGCCTCGGTCATGATGCCTATACTGTTCACCATCATTGGTGTGTGTATAGGCATGAAGTTTGGCAAGGCACTTAAGTCTGGTCTTTACGTGGGTGTCGGCTTTGTCGGTCTGGGCATCGTCACCTCGCTGCTCACCACCAACTTCAGCGACCCGCTCACGGCCATCTCACAGATTTATCATCTGCAGCTCAACGTCTTCGACATGGGGTGGCCAGCAGCCGCGGCCGTGGCCTACAATACGGCCGTGGGCGCGCTCATCATCCCTGTCTGCTTGGGCATCAACTTCCTGATGCTTGTCACGAAGACCACGCGTACAGTCAATATCGACCTTTGGAACTACTGGCATTTTGCTTTCATCGGTGCAGTGGCCTATTTTGTTTTTGGCCAGAGCCTGTTGTGGGGGTACTTCGCGGCCATCGTCTGCTACATGATTACGCTGGTTTGTGCCGATCTCACCGCAGACCGGTTCCAGCACTACTACAATCTGCCTGGTATCTCCATCCCGCAGCCTTTCTGCCAGAGTTTCATGCCGTTTGCACTTGCCATCGGATGGCTGTTGGACAAGATTCCCGGTTTCTCCAAGCTTGACCTTGATGCTGAGGGCATGAAGCGCAAGTTCGGCGTATTGGCCGAGCCGCTGGTGCTGGGAGTCATTGTCGGCATGCTGATTGCCGTGGCTGCCCATCAGGATGTGAGGGGGGTGCTGTCGCTCGGTGTGATTATGGGTGCCGTGATGGAGCTCATCCCGCGCATTACCAAGTTGTTCATCGACGGTCTGATGCCTATTTCCGATAAGACCAAGGAGGTGGTTGACCGCCGTTTCAAGGGCAAGAAAGTGCATATTGGCATGAGTCCTGCACTGGTCATCGGCCATCCTACCACACTCGTCTGCTCGCTTATTCTGATTCCCGTCATCATCGCTGTGGCAGTTGTCATGCCCGGCAATCAGTTCTTGCCCCTGGCCTCACTGGCCGGCATGTTCTATCTGTTCCCCATCGTTCTGCCCTATACCAAAGGCAACGTGGTAAAAACGCTCATCATCGGTTTGGTGGCTCTGACCATCGGCCTCTATTTTGTGACCGATATGGCGCCTGACTTCACCAAGGCCGCCTCAGCCGTGTTTGCTGCTACAGGCGATAAAGCTGCCAAGGTGCCTGACGGGTTTGAGGCCGGTAGTATCGACTTTGCCTCGTCGCTCTTTGGCTACGCCATCTATGCGCTGATGAAATACGTCAAGTGGATAGGTGCCGCTGTGCTGGTGGTTATCACCGTGGTGCTAATGCTGCTTAACCGTCGCCTCATTGTCAAGGATGAGCGTATGGCCAGGCAGCTGAGTAATGTCAATAATACAGAAAATACTGAGAAATGAAGAAAGTGGTTTTATTTATTGCCTTTCTCTGCGTAAACGTCTGCACATGGGCGCAAGGCTATGAGGTTAAGACAGAGAACAGTTATACCTATTATAATACGCGCTGGCCGTCGTCACCTGCCGACGCAAAGCATTATGACACCGACCGCCTGCGTGCGGAGTATGCCATAGAGAAGGTGTTTGCCCCAGGCGAGGTCAACTGGACCTACACGCTTTTCGACCGCCTGCTTATCGGCGGTGCCGAGCCCACGGCCACGCCGCTGAAGCTGACGAGCATCGCCCCGCTCTATACCGAAAAGGCCAATGACAAGCGCCGGCTTCTCGACAACCGTGAGATAGGCATCATCAATATCGGCGGTCCTGGTGTGGTCACCGTAGATGGCAAGGCCTACGACCTCGACTTCCAGGAAGCACTTTATGTGGGCCGTGCCACCGACAAGGCCAACAAGGAGATTGTGCTGTCAAGCAAGGACGAGGCCAATCCTGCAAAGTTCTACATGAATTCGGCCCCTGCCCAGTGCGAGCATCCCACGAAGAAGGTGACGCTGAAAGAGGCCAACAACATCAAGGCCGGCTCGGCTGCCGAGAGCAACGACCGCGTCATCCACCAGATGCTTATCGACGGTGTGGCCGGCGTGCGTACCTGCCAGTTGCAAATGGGCATTACCGAGCTGAAGATCGGGTCGGTGTGGAACACCATGCCAGCCCACACCCACCTTCGCCGTATGGAGGCGTATATGTATTATAAGGTACCCGAGGGACAGAAGATACTTCACGTCATGGGCGAGCCGCAGGAGACGCGACCCATCTGGCTCAACAATGAGCAGGCCGTCATCTCGCCACAATGGAGCATCCACTGCGCTGCTGGAACGAGCAACTATACGTTTATTTGGGGCATGGCCGGAGAGAACCTGGTCTATACCGACATGCAGACAGTGAAAATTCCTGACCTCAGATAAGTGACTGACCCTGCCTGCGGCATTCTTGTCCATGGCAGGGCGCATGTCGTTAAGCAACAACATTTCTTACCTAAATAGATTAGAGTTAAAATGAAGAACAAAATTGTTACCTTAGGGGAACTAATGCTCCGTCTGTCTCCGTCTGGCAACAGCCGCTTTGTCCAGGCTGGTCAGTTTGACGTCATCTTTGGTGGCGGCGAGGCCAATGTGGCCGTCAGCCTGGCCAACTACGGTCACGAGAGCTGCTTCGTCAGCAAGCTGCCGGCCCATGAGATTGGTCAGGCTGCCGTCAACTCGCTGCGCCGCTATGGCGTTGACACGCAATACATCGTGCGTGGTGGCGACCGTATAGGCATCTACTATTGCGAGACGGGCTCGGCCATGCGCCCCTCGAAGGTAATCTACGACCGTGCCCATTCTGCCATTGCAGAGGCTGAGGTCGGTGACTTCGATTTCGACAAGATTATGGAGAATGCCGTGTGGTTCCACTGGACGGGCATCACTCCGGCTATCTCCGACAAGGCTGCAGCCATCGTTGAGGAGGCCTGCAAGGCGGCCAAACGCCACAATGTGACCGTCAGCTGCGACCTCAACTTCCGCAAGAAGCTGTGGAGTCCGGAAAAGGCGCAGCGCGTCATGCGCCCGCTAATGCAATATGTCGATGTCTGCATCGGTAATGAGGAGGACGCGCAACTATGCCTTGGCTTCAAGCCTGATGCCGATGTAGAGGCGGGCCGCACCGACGCAGAGGGCTATAAAGGCATATTCCGCCAGATGCTCAGCCAGTTCGGTTTCAAATATGTCGTCTCCACACTGCGTGAGTCTCACTCTGCCTCGCACAACGGCTGGAAAGCCATCATCTACAATGGTGAGGAATTCTACGAGTCGCGTCATTACGACATCCTGCCCATAGTTGACCGTGTGGGTGGTGGCGACAGTTTTGCCGGCGGTCTGATTCACGGTCTGCTGACCAAGGACAAACAGGGTGAGGCTCTCGAGTTCGCAGTGGCCGCCTCGGCGCTGAAGCATACTATTCCCGGTGACTACAACCTTGTTAGTACTGCCGAGGTGGAGGCACTGGCCGGTGGCGACGGAAGCGGACGTGTGCAACGGTAATGCAGAGTACAACATCGTATTAAATGGAATAGATTATGGCTAAGTTCAATCAGATAGAAGTTTATCAGAAAATAGCATCCACGGGCATGGTGCCCGTGTTTTACAATGCCGACATTGATGTGGCTAAGTCGGTTATCAAGGCTTGTTACGACGGTGGCGTGCGCGCCTTCGAGTTCACCAACCGTGGCGACTTTGCTCATGAGGTGTTTGCGCAGGTCATTAAATTTGTGCGCAGCGAGTGCCCGGATTTGGCGCTTGGCGTTGGTACGGTCATTGACGCGCCGACAGCCGTCCTTTATATGCAGATGGGCGCAGACTTCGTCGTGAGCCCCCTGCTCAATCCCGAGGTCTCCCGTGTGTGCAACCGCCGTTGTGTGCCGTATGTGCCTGGCTGCGGTTCGGTGAGCGAGGTCAGCACGGCACAGGAGCTGGGCAGCTACATCATCAAGTGTTTCCCCGGCAGCGTCCTCACGCCGAAGTTCGTCAAGGATATTCTCGGTCCGTTGCCCTGGAGCAAGCTAATGGTCACCGGTGGCGTGGCACCTACTGAGGAAAGCATGAAGGAGTGGTTCGGTGCCGGTGCCATGAGCGTGGGCATGGGCAGCAAACTTTTCCCCAAGGACAAGGTTGCGGCAAAGGACTGGCAGTATGTCACTGACAAGTGCCGTGAGGTTTTAGGCTATATCAGCCAGCTGAGATAGTGTGATGTAGTATTGAGCTATAACGGCCGTCGTACCAAACAAGCTATGACGGCCGTCCTTTTCGTTTTTGTTTAATCAAACAAAGACGGTGATGATATGTGCATGTAAGCGTGCTGGTTGATTCTATGGTATTTCTCTGCCTCACGCATGAGTTCGTTGAACTTATCCATGCGGTCAGGCTGACATTTGTGCTGGTTAATCAGCTTCCTGTTGTGCTTGGCCCAGTTCACGAGGCTTCTGTCCTCAGGTTTGTACTTTGACGGCCTCCGCTTGTTCTGATGCAGAAAGTCCATATATTGCTGCCACATGTGCAGCCAACGCTCGTCTTGTGTCATCGCGCTTGTATATTTTTCATTAGTTGTACTATTGGCAAAGTTAAGTGTTTTAAAGCAAGCCTGCAAGCTTTTCCGGCTTTATTTTTAGTGTCCGACTCTTCATTGACCGGTATTTATGGCAACGCTTCGTTATGCATTTTGGACTGTAGTGGCCTGATGTATGAGATATTTATTATCTTTGCATCATGGAAGAGAAAAATACGAACCTTATATTGGACATGGTCACCGAGGTGAGGGACTTTGTCGTCAAGTCTATACGCGGAAACAAAAAGGATGTTGCGCTGGTATTGTCGTCGGGCGGTGCTCGCGGGCTGGCGCACATCGGTGCCATTGAGGCGCTGGAGTCGCGTGGCTACCACATCCGCTCGATTGCCGGCACGTCGATGGGCGCACTGGTGGCGGGGATGTACGCTACGGGGCATCTCGAGGACTATCGCGAATGGATGAAGACCGTGGACAGCCGGAAGATGAGGGAACTGACCGACTATGCCCCGTCGCTTGACCATCTGGTGCGGGGCAAGCGCATCATCGACACGCTGATGGGCATCGTGCCAGACACGCAGATTGACAACCTGCCCATTCCATACGCCGCCGTGGCTACCGACTGGGAGTCTGGCCACGAGGTGGTCATCAGTCACGGCAGCCTCTATGCCGCCATCCGTGCCAGCATCTCTCTTCCTGCTTATTTCTCTCCCGTGCGCAGGGCAGGGCGTGTGCTGATTGACGGCGGTACGACCAATCCGCTTCCCTTGAACCGTGTGGTTCGTCATCGTGGCGATCTCCTTGTGGCGGTGAGCGTCTGTGGCCACGACTATGAGGGTGAGCTGGCATTGAGACGTACGGCTGAGGCCCAGCGAGTGGCCTCGTCGCCGCTGTTGCGACTGGCCAGGCGGCTGCTGCCAAAGGATTTTGACCCGGGCTTTAACTATTTCACGCTGCTCAACCGCACGGCGAGTATCATGATTCACCAAAACGCCCAACTGCAGCTCAGGCTCACTCCGCCAGACATCTTCCTCGACCTGCCGTTGAAGCGCTATGGAGGTTTCGATTACGACAAGTCGGAACGGATTATCAACATCGGCCGTGAGCATATGGAAAAGGTTCTTGACCGCTACGAGAGTTAATCAGACAGCCTAAAAGTTGACACCTACTGTCAGGTTGAAGCACCGGTTGCGTGCGTCGTCAAAGCTGTCCTTGCCTACATTGGCCAGACCGAGGTCGTAGCTGGCCTCGACGTAGAGCATTTGGTAACTTAGTCCGCAGCCGAAACGCAGGCCGCCGTCGAAGCGGTTAAAAGTGTCGTTGTCGCTGCCGAAGCTGCTGTAAGCCTCGCGGTTGTTGTAGTCCTTAATCTTTCCAGCTACGCCACATGACAAATAACCGCCAAAGAACGGCTCAATGGCCACGTCGCGCGAGGTGTAAGCCTTGTACTTTATCAGCAACGGTGCCTCAAGGTAGCCGAGATTGTAAGTGAACTTCGTGCCGTTGTGTGTGCTTTTCCCGCCTTTTTCTGAGTAGTAGAGTCCGGTCTCGAAGAATACCGGTGCCTGCGAAGTGAGCTGAGTGCCGACGGCCATACCCACATTGAGGCCTGTCTTGGTCTTGTTGGTGTCGAAAGTGATGTTGTCAGAACTGACCGTCGATGCGCCAAAACCGAGCCGCAGGCCGAAATAGATATTGTTGTCGCTGTACTGCCTGTCGTTGTGGTAATTTGTGTAGTAGGCACCCCGCTTGCTTGGAGGAATAGGACGGCCGTCGGGGTAATACTGTGCCGAGGCCGGCAGACTCGCCGTGGCGAGCGCGGCCATCAGGGAAATTACGAGAAACTTTTTCATGTCGTTGTGTTTTTGAGTATTCTTGTTTAATTGACATGGCAAAGTTAGGATATGTTTCGTCCTTTCAGCGTGTAATTTCCCTATTTCCCGTTAGTGATTTCCCTAATTGTGTTTTCGCTTTGATCTATTAGGGATAAAGATGGCGGCCGCGCTGATTTTTCATTCAATTGTTGGCGGATTGTGTTTTTCTTTGTACTTTTCCTCTATAAAACCTAATAGATTTCCGGGCAGGAGTAACTTAAACAAAGGAC
>CABVDL010000007.1 GCA_902497035.1 uncultured Prevotella sp. | reverse complement strand
TCTTTAAACCAAAAGGATTCCATAAGTCGTTATATCTATTTAGCGGACACCAATATATATTAATATGGAGAGAAGAGAGACAAAGAAATCGTTCCTTGTGCTTGCGCTCATGCTGGTATTGCTGAGTGCCCCGCTCGGTATGATGGCCCAGCGGAATCAGAGCAAGGGCGTTGAGCCTCAGAAGGGCTACTTGGTAGGAACCGTGACCGATGAGAAAGGTGAGCCGCTCATCGGCGTTTCCATCAAGTTCAAGGACAACAATTACGGTACTACGACGAGCAGTGACGGCTCGTTCCATCTGCCCACGTCGAAGGTGAGCAGCGGCACAATTGTCTTTTCGTACCTCGGCATGCAGACCAAGGAGGTGAAATACACTGGCCAGCAAAAAATTGACGTGGTGCTTGCAGAGGACGCAAAAATGACCGATGAGGTGGTGGTCACGGGATATGGCACTTATAACCGTGGCCAGTACGTCGGTGCTGTCAATCAGGTGAAGGCCAGTGATGTGCTGATTGCCAATGAGTCGAGCATCGACCAGATGCTGCAGGGTGTCATTCCCGGCATGTCGGTCGTCAACGTCACCGGCAAGGTGGGCGGCACGCCGAAGATACGCATCCGCGGCACCTCGACCCTTCTGGGCAATCAGGAGCCGCTGTGGGTGGTCGACGGTGTCATCCAGACCAATCCGACCCCGATACCCAACGATGCAAGTCCGCTCTCAAGCGACATGGACAACATGCTGCAGACGGCCGGCAACGCCATCTCGTGGCTCAACCCCAACGACATCGAGACTATCACCGTGCTTAAAGATGCCTCGGCAACGGCCATCTATGGCTCTCAGGCCTCCAATGGCGTGATTGTCATCACCACGAAGAAAGCCAAGCCCAACACACCGCTGAGCATCAACTATTCCGGCTCGGTCTCCATCACCCAGCGCCCGAGCTATGGCCTCTACGACATGATGAACTCGCAGCAATACATGGAGTTCAACCAGCAGATGTACCAGGACCGCGACAGCTATACCCGCGAGGTATTGCCTGTGGGCTATTATGGCATCCTCTCACAGTTACAGTCAGGAAAAATCACCAAGGACGAGTTTGACCAGCAGTTCCGCAAGATGGAAAACATGAATACGGACTGGTTCAAGATACTCTTCCGTACACCTGTCAGCACCAATCATAATGTCAGTCTCTCGGGAGGTACCGACAAACTCCAAAGCCGTTTCTCGCTGGGTGTTGACAATTCCGTGGGAGAGGCCAAGGGCAACGACCGCCTTGCCTTTTCTGCTTCGTCAAATACAACTTTCCGCCCCACCAGGACACTGTACATTGATTTGTCGCTGATGGGCAGCTACAGTAAGGGCAAGGACTTCTACAGCGGTGTCTCGCCCTATGATTATGCCATGAACACTTCAAGAGCCATTCCCGCTTACAACGATGACGGATCGCTCTATTATTATCCGGTCTTGGGTACAACAAGCTATGCTATTGTCAACAAAAGCCGTTATAACTACAATATCCTTAACGAACTGGCAAATACGGGCAGCCGTAATATGTCATCGAAGTTCCAGGCCAGTCTGGCTATGCGGTGGGATATCATCAAGCATCTTCAGATACAGGCAGATTTGTCGGCCTATGCCTCAACAAGCAAGCTGAAGTCGTGGGCTACTGAATATTCCAATAAGATTGCTCAGATACGTGGCTATGAGCTGGGCGAAGTCAACGCCAACTCCATAGAGGAGCAGTCAAGTCCGTTACCTTATGGTGGTCTGCTTAATGTTGCCAATAACAACTCCTATTATTACTCAGGCCGTGCCTCACTCGTTTACAATAATACCTTCGCCAAGAAACATTCCGTGACATTTAATCTTGGCTTTCAGGCTACATCGCAAAAGACTGACGGCGAGACCAATCTGCGTTACGGCTATCTGAAATACCGTGGTGAGGCCTTTGCCAGCGTACCCGCTCACAGCGACCTGAAGTCCGCTACAGGCTATCAGTCATTGGTTGACCTGGCCGAGCAAATGCGCGCCGGCAGCAACATTACCAACACCCGCTCCAACCAGCTGAGCGAGTACATGACAGCTGTCTACAGCTATGACAACCGTTATGTGGTCAATCTGAACGGCCGCTTGGATGCCTCCAACCGCTTCGGTCAGGATGAGAACAAGCGTTTCAATCCGACACTCTCTTTCGGCGCCAAATGGCGCATTGGTGAGGAGCCGTGGATGCAGTGGGCGCACAATTGGTATGACATGTTCGACATCTCCTTCTCTTATGGTTGGCGTGGTAATGCAGTGTCCGAGGTGTCGCCTTATCTCATCGCCACCGATGGGGGACTTCATACTTATTTCCATCAGTACTATCTGAACATCAAGTCGTTGCCTTATCCAGATCTTGGTTGGGAGAAGACTAAGGACTGGAACCTTGGTGTTGACTTCTCGTTCTTTGACGGTCGTCTTAGTGCAACGTTCAATTACTACAGCAAAAACTCAAATGTACTCTCCTCGCGTGAGGTGGCAGCGGAGTATGGTGTGTCGACAGCCTATATCAAAGGATCGCACATCAAGAACTCTGGCTATGAGATAATGATTAGCGGTACGCCAATTCGCACAAAGGACTGGACTTGGTCGCTGTCGTTCAATACCAGCCGTGACTTCAATAAAATTGAGAACAATCAGATAGTCAATTCGCCATCAAGCTATCTCAACGGGTCAGCTATCGTCAACGGCGACCCCGTCGGCACCATTTATGCCTTTGACTTTGCTGGTCTTAATTCACAGAACGGACAGCCGACCTTTAACGGTTTGAATATTGACACTCCTCTCGACTTCAAGAGCTACCTCGTAAAGGCCGGGTGCACAACCCCGGACATTTCTGGAGGAATCAGTACAGCCCTGCGTTACAAAAACTTCCATCTGCGTGCCATGTTCGCCATGTCGTTTGGCGCACAGGCTTATCTGCCTCAATATTATGCCACGTCGGGCATGCCGCAGCCTGAGGCAAACTCGCCGAAGTACATGTTCCAGCGCTGGCGCAAGACGGGCGACGAGCTGGTCACCGATATTCCCTCTATCCCTGTGGGTAATCCAAATTTGCTCAATTATACGCTTTACTATGGCGACAAAGGCAGTTCAGTGGCATACTATTCAATTTATGAAATGTACAACTACTCAACGGCTCGCATTGCCGACACCGATTTTATCCGTTGCCGCAGCATAAGCCTACAGTACGACATTCCCAAATCGGTTTACTCAATGATTGGCCTGCGTAATGCCTACGTCTCAGCATCGCTCACCAATCCCTTCTTCATCGCCTTCGACAGCAAATGGAAGGGACGTGACCCGGAGACCGCGCAATGGCCGGCACGTAAGTCTTTCACGTTCACTTTGAACCTTACCTTCTAAAACGATTAAAGCATGAAAAAATATATTCTTGGGATTGCGGCTATTGCCGCAGCCGTATTGTTGCAGAGCTGCGGCAACTTTCTTGATGAGGAGTCGCAGAGTGAGATGATTCCAAAGACAGCCACGGATTTTTCTGAGTTGCTCATTGGTAATGGCTATCCTGACCATTATTCTCCCTCATATGCTTGGCTGTCATACATGGACGATGACTGTGAGGGTTATCTCGACTACAAGGGCTATGACTATACTCAGCCTTGGCCTTACCCGGAGATTGACAACTTTGCAGGGCAGTCAGCCACGGTGACCCCGATGCCCTATTACACCTGGCAGCCCTACTCTCAGGACCAGGACGGATATGGCAATGAGATTAATGCAACGGCCTCGTCAACGACCTATGGTCAGTTTTATTCGAAAATCATGGGCTGCAATGCTGTACTTGATGACATTGACGATGCCTATGGCGCGCAAAACGACAAAGACCGCGTGAAGGCCGAGGCGCTGGCCGTAAGGGCTTTTCTCTACTGGACACTTGTAAATATTTACGGTGAGCCCTACAACTATAATAAGGACGGTTTGGGTGTCCCATTGAAGACCAATGCCAATCTCTCAACAGACGGCATAGCCCGTTCCACCGTGGGTGAGGTGTATGATAATCTGATAGTTCCTGACTTGCAGGAGGCTGCCAAACTGATGGACCCCCTTGACATTCTTACGTCGAACTATCGCATCAATCAGCCTACCATCCACATTCTGCTCTCGCGCGTCTACCTCTTCATGGAACGTTATCAGGACTGCATCGATGAGGCTAATAAGGCTCTTAAGCAGGGCATTCGTCTGATGAACCTTCCCTCTGAGCTGGGTGAGAGCTATAAGGCTTCGCAATATAATCCTTTCAGCTATTCCAATCCTGAGGTGACATGGATCTTCGGGCCTGATCCATGGGACATGGGCCAGAACTACTGGGCTGGACACGCCACAGGCTTCCGGGCTATATGGGACCAGGATAATGACCTGCGCTGGCTGCAATACGGACTTACATTGGCAGACAATACCGATGTCATTTTGAAGGATCATGCGGCTGGGCTTAGTCAGAATATCCGTACTGCTGAGGCTTACCTCAACAAGATGGAGGCAGAGGCGCTGCTTGGCAAAGAGGCTGACGCTCTGGCTGATTTCAACACGTTCTGCGCTACTCGTTATAAGAACTACTCCAACAAGAATCTGTCAGGCGACGAATTGCTCAAAGAAATCAGACTGGAGCGCCGTCGGGAATTCTGCTTTGAGGGTACCCGCTGGTTTGACCTCCGCCGTCAGGGCATGCCTGAGATTCAGCACCCTTATCGTGCTGCTGCGGGTGGCCCCAAGCTTATGTATACTCTGAAACACAACGACCCGCTCTACACCATCCCAATCCCAAGAAGTGTGATAACGAAGAATACCTTGATAGAGCAGAATGCAAGTCGCAATGAGAGCGAGAGGCAACCTGTGGAGGTAAGCGAATAATTCTCACAATAAACGATTAATACAATTGGCTATGAAATATATTCATTTCTTAATGATACTGGTTGCATCGGCAGTAGTCGTGAATTTTACGGCATGCTCCGACAGTGACGAGGTGGGCAGTCCTATTGAAATCTACGACGACTACACACTGCCACAATCGGGAGCTTCGGATGAGGCCAACAGCCGTATCATGCAATACTATCAGAAATACGGGTCGTATGTGCTCTACAATTACACTTCTAAGGATGCCTTTTGGGTGCCTAATACCGGTGCGGCCAATAATAATGGCTCGTATGTGGTGACCTTAGGCAAACCGACCGATGTTGACGCCATGCTTGACTACATTGAGGATATCTGGCTGAAATATTTCACCGATGACTTCCTGAAAAAAGGAGGCATGCCTTATCGCGTATTCCTTGCTGATTCACTGTATTACGTCAGAGACTTCGGAGGCGGCTACATCAGGAAGAGTATGCTCAACTATCAGATTAACGGCAACTCTATCATCATTGCCAACATGGGCAAGGTGAAAACGATGGATGCCGCTACGAAGAAAGCCAACAAGATAGAGCTTTTCAATGCCTTATGGAGCTACTATCAGGCACGGGGGCTGATCACGTTGCCACAGGAATTCTTCGAGGTTTCCGACTATACCACCAAACCGCATATGACCTCGACCACTACATCATGGGGTGAAACTTCGTATGAATACACTGACGAGGATCTTGCTGCCCTGCGCAACCGTGGCTTCCTTCCCAAATACTCACAATATGGCTGGAGCATGTACAATGAGATTTACTATATCAGCTATGGCTCCGATTACTGGGACGTGACGTATGGCTTTCCTACGGAGTCTAAGCGAAAGAATGCTGATTATCAGTACTATATGTCGCAAATACTCAATGCTACAGATGAAGAGGTTGCCGCTTTCCTTGCTTACCCCACGGTGGCGAAGAAGTGGAACATCATCCTCAACTACTATAAGGACAATTACAATATCGACCTTAGAGCCATTGCAACGAATTAGTCAGACAATCACTATAGATGTTGCTAAATGCTTGCCTGCCCAGTACAAAATGCCGGACAGGCTTTAAGTTTTTCAAAATAACTTATCACGAGATTATTAACGATGAAAAGATTTCTTTTGTCAGTATGCATTGTCTGTTTGGGACTGGTCAATGCCATGGCTAAAAGTCAAGGTGACAGCACAATTGCAAGCAGGCTGTCCTTGCAACCTTCCAATCCTGTCTCAGGCCAGTCACTTACGTTGACCTATAATGCCAAGGGAGGCCCTTTGGGCGGTATGGAAAAGCTGGTCGCCATTGCCTGGCTTTATGATAACTACCGCTGGCAGGTGACGGATGTGGCGTTGGACAATGTTGGAGACAACGTTTGGAGAGGCTCTATTAACCTTCCTGCCGACTGTGCACTTCTGGCTATTAAGATACAACCCACGTTCAGCACGCAACCTGTCGCTATTGACACAGGTGACGGGCAGTTTCTCTATCGTGTCGGTTCAAGTGCCCATCGTGCCATGCCGGGCAATTTTGTGGGATGGGGCCTGACGAGGAAACCGTCGCTGAATTTCTCTATCCCTGACTTCTTCCCTAAAGACTACAAAGAAATTAGCGATAAGGCCATGATGTTCTGGATTGATTTGGAAACGAAGCATTTCCAGAACAAATGGCAGAATTATTTCAATGTAATCAAGTCGGTGCTTGAGAATATGTCTAAGGATAATTCAACAGGTGCCGTCAATAATTTAGCAGAGAAGCTGAAGAAGGTAAATCCCATGTCAGAGGAGGATATGCTTAACCTTGCATTTACGTATGACATTGACTTAAACCGTCCTGCACAGGCGGACAGCGTACGGAAGCAGATAATTAAAAAATATCCTCATGGCATTCTCGCAAGAAGGCAGCGGTTGACAGAGCTGGGCAATATGAGGCTTGACGACAAGTCTTTCCTTAAGGCTGCATGGAAATTGAGGAAAGACTTTCCTATTCAACAGGCCTATACCACAAAGGCAGAGGACAGCCATTTCTTCTTGTATGACAACTTTTACCGTAGGCTGACTTCGATTTTGTTCAAGCAGAAAGCGTATGACAAGCTCATAGAAATACTCCCGGATATGAATTTCCAGATGCTTGCAGATGCGTTTATCCATTGCCCTAAACAGGCCATGAAGTTCAATGAGGATCCTAAAACGTACCGGAGAGTGGCAAAGGCCATGATTGACGAGATGGAAGCGAAAGCTGACAACGCAGAGGAGAACCTTTCAGGCATTTCGCTGTCACCCACTCAGGTAGCATGGCAAAACAAGTTGGAGCTGAACTTTTTCAAAGCTGTCTATACGGAGCTTTGCCGTAGGGCAGGCGCTTGGCAGGACGGAGTTGACGCTTTCGAGTCCATAAGCATCTCACCCAGGACTAATGTCGATGACCTGGGCAATGAGGCCTACATCACATGCCTGCGCCAGTTAGGGCAGAACGCCAAGGCTGATACAGTACTTCTTGCCGCAGCACGCGGTGGCAAGCTGACAGCCAACCTGCTGAAGGATGTCAAAGCTTATTATGTGGCTCATTATCCCAATGATGCCAATGGTTTCGACAATTGGTTAGCGTCGCTCAAACCTGATGCAGACAAGCAGAAGCTGGTTGCCCGCGTTAAGGCAGAAATGGTCAATGAGCCTTATCCGGCATTCGGGTTGGGTGAGATGCTTGCACCGGGTGTCAATTCCAATGATTTCAAAAAGGACGAGATTGTTATCCTTGATTTCTGGGCTACATGGTGCGCACCGTGCGTGGCTGCCCTGGAGGGCATGCAGATGGCTGTGGACAAGTACAAAAACGATTCACGTGTGAAGTTCTATTTCGTATGTACACAGGATAAGCCGACAAAAGAAGAGATGGCCGCATTCTGGAAGCGCAAAGGCTACCATGATATGGATGTTGTCATCGACTTGGGCGGTAAAGACAGCCACGGACGTGATAATGCCGAAACCTACATGAAACTTTTCCCCCACGCCTCCGGCATTCCTCAGAAAGCAGTGCTGATGAACGGCCGTGTGCGCTATCGTGCCAGCGGTTACAGTGGAAGTCCCAGCGGACTGATGGAGGAGCTGTCCACGGTCATCGAACTTCTGAAGGCAGAAGAATGATGTATAATCGTGAAATCGGGGACGGCAAAGGACTTGACAGGAGAATATACAAATAGATAAAACAAATAGAAATTATGAAGTTAAGGTTATTACTTTTGGGAACCTTATTCATCATGCCTCTGGCCTTGTTGGCACAGACGGATGAAGAAAAGAAACTGACAGACACTTATTTTACCCTGGCCTTTCAGAAAAAGGACACGGCGGCGGCAGCCAAGGTCAAGGCGAAGCTGCTGAAGAAATATCCGCGGGGAAAATTTGCGAGGCGCGAGATGGCCGAGCATCTCAATATGTCAAACCCTGAGGCTTACATCAAGGAAGCCGAGGCCTTCCGCAAAGCCTTTCCGATAAGCGAGTACATCGCGCATCCGGATGACCAGGGATATGTCTATGTCAATTTCTACAACGCCTACAGCCGGTTCCTCTATAAGCAGAAAATGTACGACAGACTGGAGGAGGTGATGAAGGAAATGAGTTTCGACATGCTGGTTGACCTGTATCGACACACAGTGATGTTCAACATCATGAAGGCTCCCATTGACCCGGGAAGCTATGTCGATATTGCCGAGAAGATGACGCGGGAAATGATAGCCAAGGCCCCGGAGCGCTATGACTTCTATGGCGACGGGAAGAAAGTGGATGCCTCGCAGCAGTTGCACGACCTTAATTATTATCTTGCCGTGGAGACGGAAATCTTGCAGCGGAGCGGCCGGAACGGAGACGCGGTCAACTGCCTCAACCGTATTACCGACCCGCAGGTGCGCTACAACCAGTATCCGCAGGGCAACGAGGCGTATGTGAAAGCCCTCGTTGCGCTGGGCCGCAACGACGAGGCTGTAAAAGGAATGGAGGGGGCGGCCTCGACGGGACTGATGACCAAGAATCTCACGGCGATGCTGCGGTCACACTATGACAATGCCAATCCCAAGCCCGCCGCCACATGGGACGCCTACCTCAACTCACTGAAGTCACCGGCATACCTTGAGAACCTCAAGGCCGACGTGATGAGGGGCATGGTCGACGAGCCTTACATGCCCTGGACCATGAAGAGCATCAAGGACACCGAGGTGTCGTCGGCCTCATTCGGCAAGGACGACATTATCGTCCTCGACTTCTGGGCTACATGGTGCGCCCCATGCATTGCGGCCCTCGAGGGTATGCAGATGGCGGTGAACAAATACAAGAACGACCCGCACGTCCATTTCTATTTCGTCGATACCCAGGACGTGCCCGGCGACAAGCAGGGCCCGACGAGGGTGTGGAAGCGCAAGGGCTACAGCTTCGACGACATGCTCGTGCTTTTTGACAACGCCACGCCGGGGAAAAAAGACATGAACCTGGTGTATAAGACAATGTTCCATGGTACGAGCGGCATCCCGCAGAAAGCCATCCTCAAGAACGGCCGTCTGCGTTACCGCGCCGAGGGCTACGGCGGCAGCCCCAGCGGACTGGAGGATGAGATTGCAGCCGTGATTGAGATATTAAGAAACGAGGGGCAACAATAGAATTAGACGAAAAATGATTAAGCATCAACTTATTTCTTTTTTATCTGCAATAGCTGTTTGTGTCAGCTTTGCTGTTCCGTCGTATGCCCAGACTGCTGTTGGACAGTCTGCCGCAAATGCGCAGTCCGCCGCGTTCTCCATCTCGCCAACGACTGTCAGGCCGGGTACGGACATCACGGTGACCTACGACCCGACAAAGACTTACATGAAAGGCCGCACGGATATCCGCTCGGTGCTGTATCAGTGGAAGGACTATTACTGGCACGCCATCGATATGCCGTTGGAAAAGCAGGCAGACGGCAAGCTGGTGTTTCACTATCACGTGCCTGACAGCACGGCCCTCCTGGCCTGGAAGTATTATGACAGGGACACGGCCGACGTGGGCGGTGACGAGTGGCAGTATGCCAGTTTTGTATTGACCGATAAAGGACAGAACATGCCCTCGGCCAGTCTGGGATGGGCCATCCTGCGGGGTGAGGACATGGGCCGCTGGAGCATCCCAACCGTGCAGAACCTGAAGTTTCGCCGTATCACCAGTGACGTGGAGCACTTCTGGATGAAGCAGGAACTGATGGGAAATCCTTCGCAGCTGCCTTTCGTTTATTGGTATGCCACGCAGCTCAATGCGGCTGCTGATACGGCAGGGGTCAACAAGGCAAGCCTGCTGAAGGGAGCTTCCTATGTAATCGGACTTGAGAAGCAGTCGCCCGTCAGCGAGGACTTTCTGCTGCGCGCCTATTATTTGGCCACCAATGTGCTGCATAGCGACAGTCTTGCCAACGACGTGGCCAACAGTCTAAGGACTCGTTATCCGAACGGAGAATTTCAACGGGAACAGGATTTGCGCGCATTGGACATTAAAGCAACCCGGAATAATCTCGACAGTATGACCAACCTCTTTGCCGCGTTCTTGAAGAAGTATCCCTACAAGGAGTATGAGGACCGCTTCCGCGCTGATGACCTGTCCGACCATTACTATGAAGACCTGTTGCGCGCCTACGTCTATACGCCAATTGTGAAAGACAGCGACTACAGCCGCGTCATACCGTCATTGGCATTCTCGCCAGTCTCCTCCATGCTGACGTATTTTTGGCACCTCATACAGATTCCCTACGAGCGTGGTGATGTCAGTGCCCAGAAGCTCTATCCGTTGGCCACGAGGCTGCGCGACGCCATCTTCACCAAGCCTCAGGCACGTAGCGAGCTGGTATATTCGCCGATGGAATGGAGAGACCAGCTCTACAGCCGTGGCGCTTTTGCCTGGCTTGACTATGCGAAAATCCTGAACGACGTGGGACGCAAGGATGAGGCTGTCGCACTGTGCGATACCCTCAAGCAGTATTACGGTGTGAAGACTTCTGACTTCAATGACTTCTATGTGAAGATGCTGCGGGCCAACGGGCGTGACGCTGAGGTGATGCCTGTTATTGTGGCGGGCCTGAATGCCAATGCGGCCTCACCGGATATGCTGGCTGTGCTCAAACAGACTTATGTGAAGCAACATGGCAGCGAGAATGGTTTTGACGACTATGTGCAGGGCCTGAAGTCATCCACGCTTTTGGAGAAGCAAAGGCAGGCTGTACTGGCCGAGCTGACCTCGAAGCCTGCCAGGTATTTCTCTCTTGAGCGGATGCAGGGCGGCAAACTCGACATGAACTCGCTCAAAGGAAAAATCATTGTCGTCGATTTCTGGGCAACCTGGTGTGCCCCTTGCAAGGCAGCCATGCCGGGCATGCAGATGGCTGTCAACAAATACAAGGACGACAAGGACGTGCAGTTCCTGTTTGTGGCGACGATGGAAACCTCAAAAACGTTCCGTCAGGAAATCAAGAAGTTCATAGCTGAGAAGGGATATAATTTCCAGGTGTGCTACGACAACGTCAACGGGCAGGGAAAGCGTGAGCAGATGTACGACTACTATGCCAAGCTGTTCCATTCCTCCGGTATTCCGATGAAGATGATTATCGACCAGAAAGGCAACGTGCGCTGGGCGAGCAACGGCTACTTTGGCAGTCCGACGGCACTCGTCGATGAGCTCAGCACGGTCATCACACACCTCAAGTCCGGCAAATAAACGGATTGGCAGTATAAAAAGTAAACAGTCACGCGGGTCGCAATTCTTTAGAAAAAGGTTGCGGCCTTGCTCTTTTAGAACATCTTTTATGCAGCGAGTAGTCTTATTCATCATTTTCCAATTGGCCTGCCTTTGCGGCCGCGTGTCGGTAAGCGCCAAGACTGATACGGTCGGCATAAGGTCGGTTGACGTCACGTTTCACAATGCCGATACCATTCACTTCAGCGGTACGCTTACCTTGCCGGAGGGCCGGCGCCGGTCACCGGCCATCGTCATCATTTCAGGCTCTTATCCCCAAAACCGCGACGGAATGATGGCCGGCCACCCCGTATATAAGCAGATTGCCGAGTATCTGAGCCATCGCGGCTATGCCGTGCTGCGAGTTGACGACCGTGGAGTGGGCGGAACCAATGGCGTGTATGAGAAATGCACCACGGAGGATTTTGCCAAGGATGCCATTGCAGCGGTGGAGTATCTCAAGACACGGAAGGACATCAAGCGCCGCTCCATCGGCATTTTGGGGCATAGTGAGGGAGGGGCGAGTGGCTCCATTGCGGCCTCCCGCTGCAAGGATATCGCATTCTTCATCTCTGCCGCGGGGCTGATGACCGACGGCCTAAGCTCGGTCATCCAGCAGAACTACGACATCGTACACACCACAAAGGCACTGTCTGACTACGACAAGGCGCGCTACGACAGCATCAACAAAATCATGTTCCGTCTTTGTTATCAGTATGCTGATGCCGACAGTGCGACGCTTTCGGGTGCGCTGTGGAAAGCCTACGATGAATGGACAAGGCAGGATACGGCGCGTTTCGCGCGAGATTTTCCGGGAAAGTTCGACCATTTCCGCTTTCCTATCTATTCATTTGCGCTCAATGCCACATCGCCGTGGTACCGCTTCTTCATCCGTTACAATCCTGAGAAATATCTGAGTAAGGTCAACATCCCCGTGCTGGCCATCAACGGGACAAAGGACGTGATGGTCAACTGCAGGCAGAACCTCGGCAATGTCAGGCGCTACCTGGCCCACGACAAGGATGTGACGACAGTCGCCATTGACGGCATCAACCACCTGCTGCTGCCCTGTGAGACCGGCACGCAACAGGAATACAGAAGTATCAAGGCCCCGGTATCTGACAAGGTACTGAGCACCATCTATGAGTGGCTGCGCAAGCGGTTCAGATGATTTTACGCTGATTACGCAGATTTTTCCGATTTTGCTGATGCGCCCTCCATGTATTCTTAGCTCGCACCTTTTCAGAATATGAGCAGGATGATGACGAGCTGGGCAAAGAAAACTAAAGGAATGCCGAGACGGAAGTCGGGCTTGTCCAGTTTCATGCGGCCTACAAAGACAGCGATGGCGGCGCCCACGGAGCCGCCGATGACGGCCAAGGCCAACAACGCCTTGTCGATAAGCTCACGATGAGGCGTATCGCTGTGGTAATGGTCGAGCACGTAAGCAATAAGCGCCAACACGTTGACCGCTGCAAGATAGTAGGCTAAACTGTTTGGCATGCTGTAAGGGTTTTAAAAACGGATTTTAAAAAAGGATGGTTCGCGTTGTTGTTGTGAACCATCCTTTTTGTTGTTATTTGGCTTTGAATGTTTACTCTGCAGCCTCGTCGGCCTTAGGAGTTTCCTCAGCCTTGGGTGCTTCGTCGGCCTTGAGCTGTGCGTCAGCAGGTTTGCTGTCGGCGGGTTTGCTGTCAGCCTTGGCGCTTTCCTTAGCCTGACGGTCGATGGCCTTAATCTTTTCGCGCACCATGTCGGCGTCGTCCTTCAGACGCTGCACCCTGCGGTTCATCTCATCAACGAGACTGTTGCCCTTCTTACTCGAGATGTTGAGGAAGCCGAGGTTGTTCTCGTAGGTGTTGATTTCCTGCTTCAGCTGCTCGTAGCGGCGCATCAGACGGCTACGCTCCGAGTCGACGGCGTCTTCGCCGCGCTTGGCCACGTTCTTCAGGTTGTTGCGGAAATTGTCGAGACGGCGGCGTGTGGCGCTCACGTGGAGGTCGTTGTAGATCTTGTCCATCACGTCGTGGTATTCCTTAAACACCTTATCCTTATCGCGGAAAGGCACGTGGCCAATCTTGTTGTATTCGTCGGCCAACTGCTGCACCTTCTCCTGCACGTTGCCGGCGGCGTTCTCGGCCAGCTCCTTGAGTTGGGCAATGATGTCGCGCTTCTTCTTCAGGTTGTCGCGCTCCTCGTTGCGGGTGCCGGCGTTGGCGGCGTTGCGGGCCTCGAAGAAGTGGTTGCAGGCGGTGAGGAAGTCGTTCCACAGCTGGTCGCCGAGTTTGCGGGGCACGGTGCCGATGGTCTTCCACTCCTTCTGCAGGGCGATGAGCTTGTCGCTGGTCGACTTCCAGTCTGTGGAGTCGGTCAGTGCCTGAGCTTGCTCCACGAGCTTGCGCTTCTTCTCGGCGTTCTCGGCCATGCGCTCCTTCACCTCTTTAAAGTATTCTGCCTTACGACCGAAGAAGTCGTCGCAGGCCTGACGGAAACGCTGGAAAATCTTCTCGTTCATCTTCTGCGGGGCGAAGCCAATGGTCTTCCATTCCTGCTGGATGGCGATGATGGCTTTGGCGTGCTTCTCCCAGTCGCTGGCGGTCTTGTTCTCCTCCTTGGCGATGGCTTCGGTCTTTTCGCAAAGCTCAGTCTTCTTGGTCAGGTTTTCCTCTTCCTTGGCCCTAAGTGCCTCGAAATGCTGCTGATGCTTCTTGTTGATGACCGTGCTGGCGTTTTTGAAGCGCGTCCATATTTCCTCACGCAGCTCCTTGGCCACGGGGCCAATCTCGCGGTATTGCGCGTGCAGCTCCTGCAACTGGTGGAAGGCGCTGATGATGTCAGGCTCGCCGGCCAGCTTCTCAGCTTCCTCACAGAGCTTGGTCTTGGCCTCAAGGTTTTTCTTGAAGTCGTACTCGCGGGCCTCTCGGTTGAGGTTGAGCAGGTCATAGAACTGTTCCACATAGAGCTGGTAGTTGCGCCACGTCTCGCTCGATTTCTCTGGCGGAACGGGTCCTATCTCCTTCCATTCCTGCTGAAGGCTCTTAAACTCGTTGAACGACTTATTGGCCTCCTCGGGCGAGGTGGCCATGTTCTTCACTTTCTCGATGATTTCCTCGCGGCGCTTGAGGTTGGCCTCGCGCTCCTCCTGCATCTTCTCGAATGCTTTGGCGCGCTTCTCCTTGATGATTTGCATATTGGCCTTGAACGCCTCCTCGTCGTCGTCGGGGAGCACCTGGTATTTCTCCGGGTCGCCTCCGGCCTCAAGATAGGCTTTCTCCCTTGCTTCCTTTTCAGCGAGGTGGAAACGGTAGAAAGTGGCCTTGAGGTGGTCCACTTCGTCCTTGTTGGGTGTGTCGTCGCCTTCCGCAAGGGCTATCACGCGGTCGAGCACCTCTTGTTTTGAGCCGTAGATTTTCTTGGCGGGGTCTTCCGCGGCCGGCTTTGCATCCGCTGCGGGTGCAGCTGCGCTTTCCTCTGCGGGGGTTGTTGCGCTTTCCTCTGTGGGTGCAGCAGTCGCATCCTCTGTTGCCGTATTGCCGGTCGTGGCCTCCGTCCCGGCCTCAGGCGTCTCTGCGGGTGCCGTCTCAGGCTCAGGCGTTGCGGCCTCTTCGGCAGTCGCGCCGGTGGCAGTCGCCGTTTCCACGTTGCTCACTTCAGCGGCAGTCTGCTCCACTGTCTGCTGTTCTTCAGGGGTCCCTTGTTGCAGGGCGTTTTCTTGAGAGTCCATCATTTCACTATTTTAAGTTTATGACTCGGGTTCATCGTCATGCGGCCACTATGTAATGTGGGTAGCCGTATGACTGCCAATATGTTGAAATATTGTGCAAACTTAAACAAAAAATCTGTAACTCCGCAACAAACTGCCATTTTTTTACAAAAAAAGCGAAAGATGGAGGCTATCTGAGATGAATAGGGGGGAGTGACACGGGAATCCCAGGCCGTCCTGCCGGAATGGGGGGGCAAGCGTCAGGCGACAAGTTTAAATTGCTTTTGCGACAAGCTGTGACGGCTGTCGCGTTCTCGCGACGGCTGTTTTACAGCAGCCGCTTGTACTTGAGGAACCACAGGCTCAGGGCCGTGGCCACGACTGAGATGGCGATGGTGATGACGAAGCCATAGGGCGAGTTCTCGAGGCCGTTGACCACGTTCATGCCGTAGAGGCTGGCGATGAGCGTGGGAAACATCAGCACGATGTTGATTGACGAGAGCGTGCGCATCGTGGTGTTCATATTGTTGTTGATGATGCTCGAATAGGTGTCCATCGTCGACTCCAGAATGTCGGAGTAGATGTTGGTGGTCTCGCGGGCCTGCGTCATCTCGATGTTCACATCCTCGATGAGGTCGGCGTCGAGCTCGTCCACCTGTAGCTTGAACTTCAGCTTTTGCAGCAGGTTCTCGTTGCCTCGGATGGATGTGATGAAGTAGGTGAGCGAATCCTGGAGGCGCGACAGGCCGATAAGGCTCTCGTTGTTCACCTCATGGTCGAGATTGTGCTTGGCTTTCTCAATGAGGGCATTGATTTGCTTCAACCGCTTCAGATACCACACGGCAGAGGACAGGAACAGACGGAACGTCATATCCACATAGTCGGTGAAGCCTACGCCGCGTTTCTGCTGGTAGGTGACGAAGTCAATCATCATGTTGGTCTCATAGTAGCAGACGGTGATGGTGATGTCGCGCTTGTGGATAATGCCGATGGGGACGGTGGTGTAGGGCGTTCGGCTGCGTATCTCCTTGACGTAGGGAATACGCAGGATGATGAGCATCCAACCGTCGTCGTACTCATAGCGCGCACGCTCATCGGTATCGCTGATGTCGCTCAGGAAATAGTCGGGTATGTGGAAGCGGTCTTCCAGCTCGCGCTGGTCGTCGTCGGTAGGGCAAGTCACTTGTATCCAGCAGTTGGGTTGCCATTCAGAGATGGTCTTCAGCTGCGTCTCAATGTTCCAGTATGTTTTCATTGTCGCTAATCTCCTTGAATTAAAACAGGTGTGGGGATTAGCTTCAGTGAAGCAATCCTCACGCTAACAGTTGAAATTTTCCGCGTGATAATCGTCCATAAATTGTGAATATTGATTTTACAGGTGCAAAAGTAGCGAAAATAAATGACCGCTCCAACAAAAAGCCGATTTTTTTGAGGATTAAGGCGCGATAATTGACTTGGTGGGTGAAGTCAATGAAAGCCGATGATACTGCGTCAGGTTGCTTGTACCGGGAACGTATTCCTCAGAGAATGTTGCCGGCTGTGCCTGGTATTAAAAAGCCTGCAGTCGCGGTGGAGACTGCAGGCGATGGAATTTTTACTTTTCGGGTATCTGTTCAAGCGTTGCCGTCAGCAGGTGCCAGAACGGCTCGGCGGTGGCTATCTCGAAGCGCTCGCTGGTGGTGTGTGGACTGCGGAGCGTGGGGCCGAGTGAGACGACCTCCATGTTGGGGTATTTCTCCAGGATGACCGAGCACTCTAGGCCGGCGTGGTCGACGACGACGGTGGCGTCCTTGCCGTTCTGCTCTTTGTAGACCTTGCACAGCAGTTTCAGCAGTGAGCTGTCGGGGTTGGGGTCCCAGCCGCCGTAGGAGCCGGAGAACTCCACCTTCATGCCGGCCATGGAGAACACGCTCTCCAGCTGAGTGGCCACATACATCTTCATGTCCTCGCGGCTTGAGCGGGCCAGAATCTTGATGGCGGCCTTGCCCTGGCCGATGGTGATGATGGCCAGGTTGGAGGAGGTCTCCACCACGTCGGGCTTGACGGGGATGAAGCGCACCACGCCGTTGTGGCAGCCATAGATGGCGTCGACGAGGTTGTCCTGTATCTCCTCAGGCACGAGCGTGGCTGGATTCTCCACGTCCTCGCAGAAGAACAGCACGTTGCTCTCTATGGTCTTGAATTCGTCCTCGATGGCCAGACGCTGGTTCTCGACCATCTTCTTCAGGGCCTCCACGTTGTCTTGCGGCAGGGCCAGCACCACCTCGGCGTGCGAGGGGATGGCGTTGCGCATGTTGCCGCCCTGCCAACTGACGAGGCGTGCGCCGAGCTCGGCGATGGCGTTGCGCACGAGACGCACCATCTCCTTGTTGGCGTTGGCGCGTCCTTCGTTGATTTCCAGGCCCGAGTGTCCGCCGCGCAGTCCTTTCAGCGTCACCTTGACGGCAGCATCCAGGTCGTTGTCAGCTTCCTTGTATGCCATGGTGGCGGTGATGTCTATGCCGCCGGCGCTGCCAATGCAGAAGTTGCCCCAGGTCTCGGAGTCGAGGTTGAGGTAGTAGTCGGCGGTGAGTTCGCCCTTGGGCAGTTCGTTGGCACCGTACATGCCGGTCTCCTCGTCGCGGGTGATGAGCGCCTCCACGGGGCCGTGCCTCAGGGTGCTGTCCTCCATGATACCCATGATGGCGGCCACGCCGATGCCGTCGTCGGAGCCGAGCGTCGTGCCTTTGGCGTGTACCCAGCCGTCCTCAATATAGGTTTCGATGGGGTCGGTCTCGAAGTTGTGGGTGCTGTCGGGTGTCTTCTGCGGCACCATGTCCATGTGGGCCTGCAGCAGCACGGTCTTGCGGTTCTCATAGCCCGGTGTGGCGGGCTTGCGCATCACGATGTTGCCGGCGGGGTCCTTGAAGGCCTCCACGCCGACGCGCTTGGCGAAGTCGAGGAGGAACTGCTGTACTTTCTCCAGATGGCCCGACGGACGGGGCACCTGTGTGAGGTCGTCGAAGTTCTGCCAGATGGCGGCAGGTGTCAGATTTCTGATTTCACTCATAGTGGTTGTTGCTTTAGTGGGCAGGCATTGACCGCTGTCGTGGCCGTGGCGTGTTGCCTTCCCGGGTTAATAATGGATTATTTTGGTTCTCTCGATGGCTCTGGCCTGTGTCTGCCGCCCGCCGCCTCATCGCCGCTTGGGGATGAAGTTGAGGGCAATCCAGCCGATGATGCCCAGTACGACGACAAGCAGGGTCTGTATGGTGTGGACGATGAGCACGAAGTAGAGGGCGTCGTTGCTGGCCACGCCGTAGAGGATGAGCATGGTCTTCACGGCGAAGTGCCAGGGGCCTGCGCCGTTGGGCGTGGGCACGATGACGGCGATGGAGCCGACGATGAAGGTCACGAGCGCGCAGGCCACGCCGAGGTGAGAGGTGGCGTCGAAACAGAAGAACGTGAGATAGTAGTGCAGGAAGTAGCTGCCCCAGATGGCGAGGGTGAAGAGGATGTAGAGCGGCATGTTGCGCACGTTCCTTACCGAGATGATACCCGACCAAAGGCCGATGAACGTGTTCCTCACCTTATTATATATGCTCATCCGGCGCAGGAAGAACACGACTGACACCAGTGCGGCAATGGCGCAGACAATGGTCACCCACCAGCCTGCGGTGGTGAACTGTGATAGAATCTGGTCGATGCGGGTGCCGGTGCGCCGGAAGAAACTGGTGAATACCGGCAGCTGCCACAGAAAGGTGAGGCCGGTGATGACAGCCACCAGCAACGAGTCGATGGCGCGCTCGGTGACCACCGTGCCGAGCGACTTGGGCAGCGACACTTTGTCCCACCGCCTGAGAATGGCGCAGCGTGCCAGTTCGCCGATGCGGGGGATGACGAGGCTGGAGGCATAGGAGATGTAGATGGCGTTGACCGCCACCGACCGCCGCGGATGCTCGCCTATGGGGTCGAGCGCCTGCCGCCACCGCCAGCCGCGGATGGCCTGGGCCAGAATGCCGAACGGGAATGACAGCACCATCCACGTCCAGTCCATCTCGTGGAACATCACGTAGGATATGCGGTTGAAGTCGAATCCCCGGTACATCCAGTATAGGATGGCGCCGCCTAACAACAGTGACAGCGCCACCTGGCCTATCTTGTTGAACATATTCTTCGTGTTCATTGCATCCACAAAATTACAAATAATCTTTGAACAAAGGCAAGGGATGGGCGATTTTATTGCGTTCTGACGCGGCTTGACCTGCGTCATCTGCTTTGACCTCTGTCAACAAACTGCCCTTGACGTGACGAAAAACGGGATATTGTTTACGCACACAAGCCAAAAATGACTACCTTTGCATCGTAAAACAAAACAAACAGCCACGTTGTGTGTGGCGCATAACATTAGGATAACATTAAAAAGAGAAAGGATAACATTATGACTATCACAGCATTCTTAAGCGTAACGGCAATCATGTTTGTGGGCATTTCTTTTGTGGCCCTGATGCAGGACCGCATGGCCCGCTAAGCCGTACGACTTTTCAAAAAGAGTACATTATTTTATAGAACAATCATAGAAAGGGGACTGTATCAGAAGTCCGGAAGTTCGAAGGTCCAGAAGTCCAGTCATAAGCTTAAACGCCTGTCAATCAGGTGTAATTAAGGTAATGGCTGGACTTCTTGACTTCCGGGCTTCCGCATTTCACTATTTTTGATACAGTCCTTTTTTTGTCATTCCCTTTGGCAAATGCGGAAAATAGGCTAACTTTGTGACATAAACAGTGAAGTTATGAGACAAGTCAGACCGAAGAAGAACCTCGGGCAGCATTTCCTGACCGACCTTAACATTGCCAGGCGCATCGCCGACACGGTGGATGCCTGCCCCGCCATTCCTGTGCTGGAGATAGGACCGGGCATGGGTGTTCTCACGCAGTATCTCGTCGAAAAGCCGCGTGAGGTGAAGGCCGTGGAGATTGACGCCGAGAGCGTCAGCTACCTGCACGACCGTTTCCCCAAGCTGCGCAACAATATCCTCGGTGAGGACTTTCTTCGCATGGACTTGACCAGGGTGTTCGACGGCCGTCCGTTTGTGCTGACCGGCAACTATCCCTACGACATCTCGTCGCAGATATTCTTCAAGATGCTCGACAACAAGGACCTCATTCCCTGCTGCACGGGCATGATACAGCGCGAGGTGGCCGAGCGCATCGCCTCTCGGCCGGGCAACAAGCAGTACGGCATACTGAGCGTGATGATACAGGCCTGGTACGACACGGAGTATCTGTTCACCGTCGACGAGAACGTGTTCAACCCGCCGCCCAAGGTGAAGAGTGCCGTCATCCGCATGACTCGCAACCGTGTGACCGACCTGGGTTGCGACTGGGCGCTGTTCCGCCGGGTGGTGAAGGCCGTGTTCGGCCAGCGGCGCAAGATGTTGCGCGTGTCGCTGCGGCAGCTCTTTACCGACGGCGACATGCCCGGCGCCGGCTTCTTTGCCCAGGACGTGATGACCAGGCGACCCGAGCAATTGTCGGTTGCCGAGTTCGTCAGCCTCACCAATATGGTGGCCACATGCAAAAAATCGGCACCTGACGGCAATAATATTGGAGAATAATTTGCGGTTGTCGGAAAAAGCACTTAAATTTGTAATCAGATTAACATTTAAACCCTATTCTATCATGATAGACGTAAAAGCAACCTTGAAGAGCGCCGAGGAGAAAATGCAGAAGAGCGCCAAGTTTCTACAGGAGGATCTGGCCCGCATCCGTGCCGGCCGTGCCAACCTCGCCATATTGGACAACGTGAGGGTGGAGTCTTACGGCCAGCGCGTGCCACTCAACCAGGTGGCCGCCCTGCAGGTGCCGGATGCCCGCACCATCACCATCCGTCCCTGGGAGCGCAAGGCCATCAAGGACATTGAGAAGGGCATTATGGACAGCGATGTGGGCATTACGCCCGAGAACAACGGCGAGATGGTCATTCTCCGGCTGCCGCAGCCTACCGAGCAGCGGCGCAAGGAGCTCGTTAAGCAGTGCAACAAGATAGGCGAGCAGACCAAGGTGCAGGTGCGCAACGTGCGTGCCGAGTACAAGGAGAAGCTGAAGAAGGCCATCAAGGACGGTCTGTCGGAAGACCAGGAGAAAGATGCCGAGAACGAGCTGCAGAAGTTGCACGACAGGTACATCAAGGACATTGACACTACCCTGCAGGCCAAGCAGAAAGAAATCATGACCGTGTAAGGCAGGCTAACGCGTTTTCCATGCACGGGATTGTCATCAAGAACACCGGCTCGTGGTACGCCGTCAAGACCGACGACGGGCCGGTGGTGGAAAGTAAGATAAAAGGCAATTTCCGACTCAAGGGCATACGCAGCACCAACCCCGTGGCCGTCGGCGACGGGGTGGAGATTGCGGTCAACCCTGAGGGAACGGCTTTTATCACGGCCATCGACGACCGGCGTAACTATATCATACGCAAGTCGCAGAATCTCTCGAAACAAAGTCACATTCTTGCCGCCAACGTTGACCAGGCTTTCCTTGTCGTCACGGTGGCACACCCTGAGACGTCAACGACATTTATCGACCGCTTCCTGGCCTCGGCCGAGGCCTATAGCGTGCCGGTGGTCTTGGTATTCAACAAAACCGATTTGCTCAGCGACGACGAGCGCCATTATCAGATGATGATGGTCAATCTCTACGAGACTGTGGGCTATGAGTGCCGTCAGGTGTCGGCCGTCACAGGTGAGGGCATAGGTGCGCTCACCGCACTGCTACAGGACAGGGTCACGCTGCTTGCCGGCAACAGCGGTGTGGGCAAGTCAAGTCTCCTCAACCGCTTTATTCCCGATGCCTGCGCTAAGGTGGCCGAAATCAGCGATGCCCACGACTCGGGTGTGCACACCACCACCTTTTCTGAGATGCTGGTCTTGCCCCAGGGTGGTTACGTCATCGACACGCCGGGCGTCAAGGGCTTCGGCACGTTTGACATGCGCCCTGAGGAGATAGGCAGCTATTTCAAGGAGATATTCCGTTTTTCCAGGGACTGCCGCTTCAGCAACTGCACCCACACCCATGAGCCGGGCTGTGCCGTCCGGCGTGCGGTGGAGGAGCACTACATTGCCGAGAGCCGCTACCAGTCCTACCTCTCCATGCTGCAGGACATGGACGAGAGCAAGTACCGTGAGGCGTTCTGACAGGCAGCTGCACCTCTGACCTTTATTGTGGCATGTAGGCTTTACCCCACCGTGATGGTGTACTGGCTCATGAAGCTGGAGCCGGGTAGCAGACGGTTTGTCAGATAGCGGCCGGAGAAGTCGCCGTCGTAGCCCGCCACATCGGTCACGCCGTACCATGGCTCGATGCAGATGAATGGTGCGTTCTTGCCGTGAGGCGACCATATGCCTACAGCGGGTGACTTGAAGCTGACCACCACGGCCGGTGTGCCGTCGGCGTTGAGCAGCGTCACCTGGTGCAGCTGGCAGTGGTCGAAGATGAGCGCGTCGTCCTTGAACGTGTCTTCGGTGAAGGGCAGCAGGCCGTCCCTGGCCTCCACCTCAGCATGGCGTGTGCCGTCAAGGCAGCCGCTCGCGTCGTCGATGAACCGTCGGATGGGGTCAGCCACGTCCAGTTGCAGCCGGCCATGGATGGGCTCGCCGCCGTTCAGGTCGGGGATGTTGAAAGCCGGATGGCCGCCTATCTGGAACGCGATGGGCTTGTCATCCGTGTTCTCCACATGCCATGTCACGGCGATGGTGTTGCCCTTGAGCTTGTAGCTGACGGCGAGATTGAAGTGGAAAGGATATTTCTTGAGCGTCTCCTCGTTGTCATGGAGTGCGAACACGGCCTGCTCCCCGCCCTTGGCGACGAGCTTGAAGTCCATGTCGCGGGCAAAGCCGTGGCGCCCCATCTGGCAGTCCTTGCCGCCGAAATGGGCGGTGCCGTTCCACAGCGAGCCGACGATGGGAAACAGGATAGGTGAGCGGCGGCCCCAGTATTTAGGGTCACCCTGCCAGAGAAATTCGTGCCCGCGGCTGTCCTTGATGCTCTGCAGCTCGGCGCCATGCGGGGAGATGACGACGCTGAGCCGGTCGTTTTTTATGGTTTCCATAATAGTCTGGTGTTTCTTCAAGGCAAAAATAAGCAATTTATTTCATCGGCGGAAATTAATCCGTACATTTTTTTGAGTCGGCCTGCATATCCGCCTATTTTGGCCGCTTTGCCACTTGACAAAGAACAAGTTAACCGTCGGCGGAAATCTTTTTGGCGTTATCCAACGGCCTATGTGCCAAAATAGTCGTAACTTTGCAGTCGCAATAAATCAAGATTTATTTAAGACACAGTCATTCTTATTTCGAAATGGAATTATTGAGAAATCTCTTCTTTGGTTCCACTGCCTATTGGGGCGGCGGCGTTTCTCACTCTCTCTTTATCCTTTCACTGGTCATCACGTTAGGCCTGTTGTTGGGAAGAATAAAGGTAAAGAAAGTCTCACTGGAGCTGATGTGGGTGCTGATCATCGGCGTGGTATTCGGTTATTTCAGTCTCAACCTCAATGTCGAGCTGGTTCACTTCCTGCGTGAGTTCGGCCTGGTGCTGTTCGTCTACAGCATCGGTCTGCAGGTGGGCCCCGGCTTCTTCTCGTCGTTCAAGAAAGGCGGTCTGGAGCTCAACATGCTCGTGCTGATGACCTGTGCCGTCAGCATCCTGATGGTCGTCTTCGGCTATTATGCCACCGACATGCCCATTACGGCCCTGGTGGGCATACTCACCGGTGCCGTGACCAACACGCCGAGCATGGGTGCCGCCCAGCAGGCCTATTTTGGGCTGAAGGGCGTTGAGGCTCCCGACATCGCCACGGGCTATGCGCTGGCCTATCCGTTAGGTGTGCTCGGTGTCATTTTCGCTTTCATCTTGCTGCGCTACATCCTGCGCATCAAGCCCACTGACGAGGAGCGTGCCGCCGAGCGCGGGCTGGGTCAGCTCGCACAGCTCACCGTGCGCTCGTTCACCCTTGAGGTGACCAACCAGCGCATCGACGGCATGACGGTGAAGCAGCTCAAGGGTATCGCCAAGCGCCACTTCATCATCTCACGCATCATCACCAGCGGTCATGCCGAGCACAACGAGGTGGTCAACGGCCAGACCGTGCTGCATACCAACGACCGCCTGCTGATTGTGGTGGCCCCGGCCGACATCGATGCCATCACCGCCCTCATCGGACAGCGCATCGAGTTTGACTGGACACCATACGAGAAAGAGCTCAAGTCGCGCCGCATCATCGTCACCCGCCCCGACATCAACGGGCAGACCATCGAGCATCTCAACCTGAGCGACAACTTCAACGCCACGGTGACGCGCGTCAACCGCAACGGTGTCGACCTCGTGGCCCATCCCCACCTGCGCCTGCAGCTCGGCGACCGGCTGACCGTCGTGGCCAGCGAGCTTTCACTGAGCAAGGTAGAGAAGATGCTTGGCAACTCGATGAAGCGCCTCAACTACCCCAACCTCATTCCCATTTTCCTTGGCATTGCCTTGGGTTGCATCGTGGCCAACATCCCTATCGTCATTCCCGGCATTCCCACGCCGGTGCGCCTCGGCCTGGCGGGCGGCCCGTTTATCGTGGCCATCCTCATCGGCTATTTCGGACCGCGCTATCACATGGTGACCTACAACACCATCTCGGCCAACATGATGCTGCGCGAGATGGGCATCACCATCTTCCTGGCCTGCGTGGGTCTGGGTGCGGGTGCCGACTTCTTCCATACGCTGCTCAATGAGCGGGGTCTCGTGTGGATAGCCTATGGCCTTGCCATCACCATGCTGCCCATACTCATCGGCGGCATCGTGGGACGCTACTGCTTCCACATCAACTACTATACGCTCATGGGCGTGCTGGCCGGCGGCAATACGAACCCGCCAGCCTTGGCTTATGCCAACAACGTGACGTCGAGCGACATGCCGGCTGTAGGCTACGCCACGGTCTATCCTTTCGCCATGTTCCTGCGCATCATATCGGTGCAGATCCTCGTCATGGCTTTCTTGTCGTAACTTTTCAATCCCAGACATTTCACATCTTATATAATGGACGATAAAGCGATTATGCAACAGACTGACGACCGGAACAACAGCCTGGCCGCCGAGGAAAATGAAATTGACCAGCAGGTTCGCAATGAGGAAAAGGACGCCAACGTGCAGGTGCTGCGCCGCAAGCTCGACCTGCTGGTGCGCACGGGCTGCATCCTCATGGCCAGCAATGCCGACTGCCCCCGCATCATGCGCAACATGGAGCGCTGCGAGGCCTATCTCGGTCTGCCGAGCGAATACATCCACATCTTCCTGAACTACAACATCATCATGGTCAACCTCAGCGACCAGACGCACTCGTTCTCCAAGTATCAGCGCGTCGACACTCACTGCATTGAGTTCACCGTCATCTCGCGGGTGAGCAAGATGCTGTGGACGGCCATCCGTGAGGACTGGAGCCTTGACCGCTACGAGCAGGAGCTGGACAGCCTGCAGCATGTGCGCAAGCAGTATTCGCCGTGGATGATTGCCGTTGCCGCCGGCTTTGCCTGCGGCGGCTTCTGCATCCAGTTCGGCTGCGACTGGCCCGCGTTTTTCTATGCCTCCATCCCGGCCATCCTCGGCTTCCGCCTGAAGA
The DNA here is from genome assembly GCA_902497035.1 of uncultured Prevotella sp. Lineage (GTDB taxonomy): Bacteria > Bacteroidota > Bacteroidia > Bacteroidales > Bacteroidaceae > Prevotella. Next base: position 20,968 of record CABVDL010000007.1, on the reverse strand, counting down.
TGTTTATCGGCAGGCTGCATTGGAACGGCTATGTCAACATTGCCATCTGCGCCTTCCTGGCCACGCTGCTCGCCTGGCTGACGACGTTCATCTCGCTCAACCCCGCCGTCGCCGGTGTGCTGCCCGCCTTCATGCACTCCGCCACGCCGTACCATCCGCTAATGGCCTGCACGCTGTTCATTGTGCCGGGCGTGCCGCTCATCAACTTTGTCACCGACATGGTGAGCGACTATGTGCAGGTGGGCCTGACACGTGCCGTGACCACGCTGATGATTATCCTGGCCATGTCGTTCGGCATTGTCTTCGCCATCCAGTTCTGCGGCATCGACAACTTCGTCAAGGACCTCTCGATGACGCCGCACAACCCGTTCTACTACTATGCCATTGCCGCCGCCATCTCGTCGATGGGCTTCGCCACTATCTACAACACGCCCAAGCGCATCATGCCTGTGCTGGCCGTGACAGGCATCATCGCCGTCTGCACGCGCAACTTTGTCAACCTTGGTCCCAGCAACGGCAACACGGGTCTCGACCTGGGCATTATCATCGGGTCGTTTGTCGGCTCGGCACTGGTGAGCATCATCGCCACGAAGTCGCAGCACTGGCACCACATTCCCCATCAGGTCATCGCCATTCCGTCGGTCATACCGATGATTCCCGGCGTGATGATGTACCGTGCACTTTTCGGCTTCATCCAGATGGACGGTGTCGTAGGTGAGCTGACGTTTGCCTTCAACTGGGCCATCAAAGCGTCGCTCGTCATCCTCTTCATTGCCCTTGGCGTGGCTATCCCCAATGTTTTCGTGCGCCGTCTCATCCAGCCCAGGCGCAAGCAGAAGTTGCTGCTCCTGGTGGAGGAACGGCACAAGAGGCACCATGATATGGTTGACTTAAACGAGATATAAGGCTATGACACACCGCACTGACGAGGAGCTGCGCTGGAAGACGCTCTCCTCGGAATACCTGATCCGGGAGCCTTGGATGACGGTACGCCGCGACCGCATGCAGCTGCCCAACGGAAACATCAATCCATCGTACTGGTGCCTGGAATATCCCGACTGGATCAATGTCATCGCCATCACCGATGACGGCCGTTACATCTTTGAGCGGCAGTACCGCCACGGCCTCGATATCGTGGAGTGGGAGATACCTGCCGGCGTTGTCGAGCGGGGTGAGGAGCCTTTGCACGCCGCCCAGCGCGAGCTGATGGAGGAGACGGGGTTCGGCGGTGGTGAGTGGGAGCCGTTTATGGAACTATGCCAGAACCCCAGTGCCTGTAACAACATCAGCCACACTTTCATCGCACGGGGCGTGAGGCCTGTAGGGACGCAGCATTTCGACAAGACTGAGGACCTCGATGTCTACTTGCTGACCGAGCCGGAGGTGCGGCGGTTGCTGGCGCAGGGCGAAATGATGCAGGCACTGATGGTGGCCCCGCTGTGGAAATACTTCTACCTGAAGAAATAACGGTAAAATACAGATCCGCAGTTCATCCTTCCCTGCAATCCGTGATATTCGCATTTATTTCCTGTCGGGCTTTAGCCTCAATCCTACGGCGGCTAAGCACGTCCATGGCGAATATTGCTGTCGCGTAAAAATGGCTCGGCGGATGGAGGCCGTGGGGAGTGCATCCTTGGTGACAGTGTAGTGGCCGAAACAAGACCGGTTCACTGCCACCAGTGGCTTATTACTCCACGGACATTACCCGCTGTGCCACCGTAGAATAACATATCAATTAGTTGTCGACCGTCAGTTGTCTGATGGACTGTTTCTCGCCGACGACCCAGATGATGTCGCCGGCCTTGAACCTGCGCGAGATGTTGATCATCGTCAGGGCGTGCTGCCCGGCCTCCATGCCGACGAGCATGCAGTTGTAGTGGTCGCGTATGCCGCTTTCGCCGAGTGTCTTTCCGATGAGCTGGCTGCTGGCCGAGAGGCGCAGCTTCTGCAGGTGCATCTCCCGTTCCTCGATATTTGGGTCTATGGGAATGAGGTCGCCCTGTGCCGCCTTGTCAAAGGCCTGCAGCTGGTCGTCGTTGCCGATGGCCTGCAGGCGGTCGCCGGGGAAGATGATGGTGTCGCCGCCGGGTATGTTGATGCGCTGGTGGCCGCGCAGGATGCTGCTGATGTGGACCCCGTAGCGCGACGAGATGCGCAGCTGGCTGAGCGTCTTTCCTGCCCAGCTCGAGTCCTCGGGGATGTCGATGTCGGAGATGTGGATGTCGCGGTCGATGAGCTTGTCCTCAAACAGCGGGCGGCGCTGCCCTGTGACCTGTGCGGCGATGTCGCGCGAGTGCAGGTTCTGTATGAACCGCCGCTCCAGTCGGATGGAACTGTGCTTCAGCTTGCGCGACAGCACCATGAGCACGATGATGACGATGGCCAGCGTGATGACGACGGCATTGGTGAAGCGGGCCAGGTAGTTGCAGATGTAGAAAAGGATGAGGGCGGCGATGGTCACGCGCACGAGAACCGTGAAGATGAGCGGCAGGCGGTTGAGTCGGCTCTCGGTCCACAGTTCGCGGAACTCGTCGCTGTGGTTGTTCTTCATCACCAGTGCCCGCATGAACGGTGAGATGCAGACGAGCGTGAGCAGTCCTGTCACGCCGTTGGCCCACCAGTGGGGCAGCAGGTGGCGCATGGTCTGCAGCACGAATGTGAGCATCACGGCGGTCACGGCGATGCAGAGAATGGTGTAGATGAGCGTGTTGATGCTCATCTTGCGCAGCAGCTTGTGCCACAGCCCCTGCTCCTTGACCGTGGTCTGGTGAGCCGTGCCCATGTGGTTGAGGCGGCGCACCCACCGCCGGGGCAGTATGCGCTCCAGCGCACTGTAGGCGGGTGGGGCGAGGCGTATCATGTAGGGGGTGAGGAATGTGGTGACCACACTCACCGCTACGATGACGGGATAGATGAAGTTGCTGATGACATGGAGCGACAGGCCCAGTGAGGCGATGATGAAGGCGAATTCACCAATCTGCGCCATCGAGAAGCCGCATCGCATGGCCGTCTTCAGCGGCTGTCCGCTGAGCATGAAGCCGAATGTGCCTAAGATGGCCTGCCCTAAGAGGATGGCCAGCACGAGGGCGGCGATGGGCCAGGCATAACTGACCAGGACGGTGGGGTCGACAAGCATGCCCACGGAGACGAAGAAGATGGCGCCGAACAAATCCTTTACGGGCTGCACTACACGCTCGATGCGCTCCACCTCGATGGTCTCGGCCAAGATGCTGCCCATTACGAAGGCGCCGAAAGCCGAGCTGAAGCCCACGGCCGTGGAAATCCAGGCCATGGCGCAGCAGAGGCCCAGCGACACGATGACCAGTGTCTCGTCAGTCATCAGCTTGCGGGTGACGCGCAGAAACGAGGGAAGCACGTAGAGGCCGACGACAAACCAAAGGACGAGGAAGAAGCCAATCTTCAGCAGTGAGCCGATCATCTGACCGCCGTCGGGGTCGCTGCCGCTCGCTACGGCCGACAGCATGACCATCATCACGATGGCAAGGATGTCCTCCAGAATAAGCACGCTCATCACCAGTCCGGCAAAGCGCTGCTGGCGCAGTCCAAGGTCGTCGAAAGCCTTATAGATGATGGTTGTCGAAGACATCGCCAGCATGCCGCCAAGGAAGATGCAGTCCATGTGGTTCCAGCCGAACGCGTGTCCCACAGCCATGCCCAGCATCGCCATGGAGAAGACGATGCTTATTGCGGCGATGACCGGTGCCATGCCCATCTTCAGAATCTTCTTGAACGAGAAGTCAAGGCCGAGCGCGAACAGCAGGAACATCACGCCGATGTCGGCCCACGTCTGGATGTCGGCCTTGTCGATGACCGACATCGTCAGGGGCATGTGGGGCGATACGACGAAGCCGGCCACAATGTAGCCTAACACCAACGGCTGTCGCAGTCTCTTGAATATCAGCGTCACGACGCCTGCCACAATAAGTATGAGCGCTAAGTCTTTGATAAGGTCGGGAAGTTCTGCCATTGGCGTGAGGTGTTAAAGTGAAATGGGATTAGAAAAAGAAGTCCGGAAGTCCAGAAGCTCTGGACTTCCGGACTTCCGTGCTTCCGTACTTCTTATACGGCTGAAACGCCCGTCAGTCGTTGAAAGTCTCAGTAATCTGGCAAATTCTGGTGATTACCTCGACGGCTTTCTGCATGACCTGGATGGATACGAACTCATAAGGCCCGTGGAAGTTGACGCCGCCGGCGAAGATGTTCGGGCAGGGTAGGCCGCGGAACGACAGCTGCGCGCCGTCGGTGCCGCCGCGGATGGGCTCCACCTTCGGTGTGACACCGCTCTCCTGCATGGCCTTCAGCACGATGTCGATGACATACATGTTGGGGTCAATCTTCTCCTTCATGTTGTAGTATTGGTCTTTCAGTTCCACGGTGACAGTGCCCTCACCGTATTTCGCGTTCATCTGTCGGGCGATGTCCTCCATGAAGTCCTTGCGGTCCTCAAATTTCTTGCGGTCGTGGTCGCGGATGATGTAGCTCAGTTTGGCCTCCTCGCAGTGGCTGTTGATGGAGAGCAGGTGGTAGAAGCCCTGGTAGCCCTCGGTGCTTTCGGGAATGTCGGTCTCGGGGATGTGGCTGTTGAATTCGCAGGCCAGCCGTGAGGCGTTGACCATCTTGCCCTTGGCGTAGCCGGTGTGCACGCTGACGCCCTTGATGGTGACCTTGGCGGCAGCGGCGTTGAAGTTCTCATATTCCAGGTCGCCGATGTCGCCGCCGTCCATGGTGTAGGCCCAGTCGCAGCCGAACTTCTCCACGTCGAAGTGGTGGGCGCCCATGCCGATCTCCTCGTCCGGGTTGAAGGCTATGCGAATGTCGCCGTGCCTGATCTCGTCGTGGTCGCGCAGGTAGCACATGGCCTGTACGATTTCCGCAATGCCTGCCTTGTCGTCGGCGCCGAGCAGCGTCGTGCCGTCGGTGACGATGAGATCCTCGCCCTTGTGGGCCAGCAGCTCGGGAAATTTCTTGGGCGAAGAGACGATGCCCGGCGAGAGCTCGATGTCGCCGCCGTCGTAGTGGCGGACAATCTTTGCCTTGATGTTGGCGCCGCTGGCATCAAGCGCCGTGTCGTAGTGGGAGATGAAACCGATGGTCGGCGTCTTTTTCTTGCTGTTGCCCGGCAGGGTGGCATAGATGTAGCCCATGTCGTCCATCTCGACATCCTTCAGGCCCTCGTTCTCCAGCTCCTCCTTCAGATATTTGGCAAAGACGAGCTGTTTCGGGGTGCTCGGCACGGTGGTGGAGTCCTCGGCCGATTGCGTATCAAACTTGGTGTAATTGATAAACCGTTCTACTAAATCCATATTGATTAACAAATTAGTGTCATTCTTTCAGCACAAAGATACGCAATTTTATTACGCCATAAAGGTTATGCCCCGTTAAAGTTGCTTAAACGGCGTGCAACGGGGCGATGCGCTGACGGAACGGTCCCGGTAAAATGACAAATCCCCGCAGTCATTGTAGACTGCAGGGATTGGTCAGTGACCCCGGTGGGACTCAAACCCGCGACACTCAGAACCGGAATCTGATGCTCTATTCAACTGAGCTACGGGGCCGCAATGAACTTCCTCTCGCCATCGGCGATGGCTGTTGCGTTCGGTGTGCAAAGGTAGCAAATCTTTTTGTGAGGCCAAAGGATATTGCCAAAAAAGTTTTTGCCGGAGGTCTCAAAGGCGGTGAAAGAGTGATGACCTTCTCTCAACTGATTTCCAGTCCCAGGTCTTTTCTCAGCTTGTCGATGGCCTTGTTCTTTTGGCAGAGGTCACGGAAGAGTTCTGTCTTGGTCAGCGCGCGCTGGGTCTCGTCCTGTTTTGACAGACGGGGAATGAACTCGATCTTCGTGTTGCGGAGCTTCAGCCGCATCGTGGCGCGGATGTTGCGCTTGATGGTGACTATTTGGTCGAGTAGGATTTGGTTGTCCACGACGACCTCGAAGTTGGGATAGTCGGTGATGTGCGGCACGATGTTTTTCAGGCGTGCGGCCAGTCCCACATAGCGCTGCGGCATGCGGTTGCACATCAATATCCATTGCTGGATAAGCTCGGCCTCCGTGAATTTCTCCTCGGGCTTCTCCGCCTTCTCCCTTTCCATCTCTTTTTCGTCAACGTTGATGGCATCGGAGTAGGCCGCCTGCTCCTTGTTGGTTCGCAGTGAGGCAAAGGTGGGGCCGAGGTTTTTCAGTGTCAGGTGAACCTTTGGCACGACGGGTTTCGGCGCAGCAGGCTGTGCCGGTGTCGCGGGCTTGTCTTGTCTTGGCTTTGAGAGCCGTGCTCCGGCCCCGGTCACCTGCATGGCCGGTTTAGGCTGGACCACATTCTGGTGCTTAAACAGGGATTTCAATCTCATAGGGCTACGCCCCGCGCCCGCGTCGGCATCGTCGGGCTGCGTGATCTGCGCCACCTGGATGAGCGTCAGCTCCACCAACAGCCGTTTATTGCTGCTCTGGCGGTAGTTGATGTCGCACTGGTTGAGCAGCTTGAGGGACTGGTAGAGGAATGGCAGCGGCGCTTTCTTGGCCTGTTCGGCATAGCGCTGCCGCTGCCGGTCGCTCACCTCAAGCAGAGGTAGCGTCTCGGGATTTTTCGCCATCATCACGTTGCGCACGTGCGAGGCCAGGCCGTTGATGATGTTGGCGCCGTCGAAGCCGCGCTCTATGATGCTGTTGAGTAGCACCATGATGTCGGCCGCCTTATTGTCCAGGGCCAGGTCGATGATCTTGAAGTAGTTGTCGGCGTCCAGCACGTTGAGGTCCTGCAGCACGCGCTCGTAGGTGATGTGGCCCTGGCAGAAGCTGGCCACCTGGTCGAAGATGGAGAGTGCGTCGCGCATGCCGCCGTCGGCTTTCTCGGCAATCACGTTGAGCGCTTCTTCCTCGTAGGTTATGCCCTCCTTTTGCGCCACCATCTCGAGATGGCGGATGATTTCGGGCACGGTCATGCGCTCGAAGTCGAATATCTGGCAGCGCGAGAGTATTGTGGGCAGTATCTTGTTCTTCTCGGTGGTGGCGAGAATGAAGATGACATACTGTGGCGGTTCCTCCAGCGTCTTGAGGAAAGCGTTGAAGGCTGCTGTCGAGAGCATGTGCACCTCGTCGATGATGAATACTTTGTAGCGTCCGGTCTGTGGGGGTATCTGCGTCTGCTCCATCAGCGACTTGATGTTCTCCACCGAGTTGTTGCTGGCGGCGTCCAGCTCAAAGATGTTCATCGACCGGCCCTCGTTGAAGGCCTTGCAGCTGGGACACTCGTTGCAGGCCTCGCCGTCGGCGGTAGGGTTCTCGCAGTTGATGGCCTTGGCGAAGATGCGGGCGCAGGTGGTCTTGCCCACGCCGCGCGGTCCGCAGAACAGGTAGGCATGGGCCAACTTGCGGCTTTTCACTGCGTTGCGCAGCGTGGTGGTCAGCGCGTCCTGGCCGACGACCGACGAGAATGTCATCGGGCGGTATTTCCTGGCCGAAACAATATAGTTGCTCATAGTGGTCTGAATGGTTGATGCTGCAAAGATACCTCAAAAAGGCTGAAAGGCAAAACAATTATGGCGTTTTCTTTTGCGTTTCTGCCCGAAATGGTTTAACTTTGCATGACAAACAAATTTATCGCATGAGCAGCAAGCTATCCACCGTGGTGGGCATCCTTGCCCATTACAAATATCTCATCACTATCGTCGTCGGCGTGGTCCTCGTGGGTTTCGTCGATGAGAACAGCTTCTTGCAGCGCTTCAAATATGAGATGCACATCAGCCAGCTGAGGGAGCAGATCAGAAAATATGACGCGCAGAACGAGAAGGCGACGGGCGAGCTGCGCGCCTTGCGCCGTGATCCTCAGGCCATAGAGCGAATAGCACGTGAGCGGTATTTCATGCAGGCCGACGACGAGGACGTGTTTGTGCTCAGCACCGACAAGCAGCAGGAGGTGCGGGACGATAATGTAGAAGACATAGCATCAGATGAAACAGCTCAGTAAATTCCAGACCTCTCTTTTCGTCATTGGCGGCGCGCTGATGGTCATCGGCGTCGGCTGCTACGTGTTTATGGTTCAGCAGCTCGTTGTCTGCTGGGTGTTTTTGTTGGGCTCCGTGCTTTTTGCCACGATGCAGCTGTTGCAGGTGTATGAGGGGCGTGAGCTCACCGTACGTCGGCTGAAGCGCATCATGAACCTGGCCGACATGCTTTTCGTCCTGAGTGGCATACTGCTCGCCGACACCGCCTACGCCAACGCCGGTCACAGCTTCTTCGCCCAATTGTTTACCAACCGGGAGACTTATATCACCTTATTATATAATAAGTGGGTCGTGCTGCTGCTGATTGCCGCCGTGCTCGAGGTCTATACGATGCACCGTATTGACCACGAGCTTTCCAAAAAAAACATAAAAGAATAGACATTTGCTTTAAATAGGATAAATTTATTTTATCCCCTCACGAATAGATATTATCTTTGCTTTAATAGAAAAGAAATCGTTTATGAACAAAGTATTATACGCCATAATGAGCCTGCTTGCCTTTACCTCGTGTGCGAACAGCTTCCGCATCACGGGCACGACAAGTGTCTCGACGCTCGACGGACAGAAATTGTACTTGAAAGTGGTGAAAGACACTGCATTGAAGGACTTGGACTCGTGCGACGTGGTGCACGGGCAGTTCCAGTTTGCCGGTACGATCGACTCCGTGCGTGTGGCCAACATCATTCTTGACGACAACAACAGTCTGCCAGTGGTGCTGGAAAGTGGCGATATCGACGTGAAGATAGACAATACGCAGGAGACCGTCGCCGGCACCCCGCTCAACGACAAGCTCAACAAGTTCCGCATCAAGTTCAACCAGCTGCTCAGTCAGAGCGCCGACCTGGTGCACAAGCACGACCAGGCCATCATGAACGGCAAGAACATGAATGTGGTCAATGCGCAGTTGGCAGCCGAGAACGCGCGCATCAACGAGCGGATGGACAAGCTGGTGACTTCATTCGTCTCCGACAATTTCGACAATGTGCTGGGTCCCTACATCTTTATCACGGTCTGCATGAACCGCTACGAGGTGCCGATGCTTGACGCCTGGGTTGAGGACATCATGAGCCGCGCTACCGACAAGTTCAAGAACGACCCGCAGGTGAGGGAATACTATACTGCCGCGCAGGAGAACCAGAACATCATGAACGGTACGAAGATGCCTCCCCAGGCCCCGCAGCAGGCTCACGATGCCGCCGCACCGCCTCAGGACGGGCCCACGCCCAATGAGATGGCACAATAGAAATAATTGAATGATGAGGACAATCATTGAAAATGGAACGATTGTCAACGAAGGCCGTACTTTCAGCGGTTCGATAGTCATCGACGATGACCGGATTGCTGAGGTGAGAGAGGGCAACCTTATACCCCGTGACGACTATGCCAGGCGCATAGATGCCACGGGCTGCTTTGTCTTTCCCGGTGTCATTGACGAGCACGTTCACTTCCGTGAGCCGGGAATGACGCAGAAGGCCGACATAGGCAGCGAGTCGCGCGCGGCTGCCTACGGCGGCGTGACCACCTATTTCGAGATGCCCAACACCAAGCCCCAGGCCACAACGCCTGAGGCCTGGGCCGACAAGATGGATAGGGCAGCCCGTGAGAGCCACGTCAACTACAGTTTCTTCTATGGCGCGACCAGCAGCAACGCGTCAACGTTCAAGGTTATCGACCGCACGCTGATACCTGGCATAAAGCTTTTCATGGGAGCCTCTACGGGTGGAATGCTCGTTGACGGCCGTCCGGCACTTGAGGACACGTTCAAGGCCTGCGCCGACCTCGACCTGCCGATGATGACGCATTGCGAGGACAGCCAGGTCATCAGCCGCAACATGGCGCGCTTTGTCCGCCGTTACGGCGACGACCCCGATGTAGCCTTCCATCCGCTCATCCGCTCGGTGGAGGCCTGCCGGCGCAGTTCCTCGCTTGCCGTGGAGCTGGCCAAAGCCTACGGCACACGCCTGCACATCGCCCATATCTCGACCTGGCAGGAGCTGCAGCTGCTTGAGCCAAACACCCATTTTGACGATGCGCAGCCTTTCCCCCAGATTACGGGAGAGGCCGTGCTGGCCCATCTGCTTTTCACGAGCCGCGACTATGCCACGCTCGGCACGCGCATCAAGTGCAACCCCTCGGTGAAGACAGCCCGTCACCGCGCTGCCCTGCGCAAGGCACTCAGCGACGGCCGCATCACGTGCGTCGGCACCGACCATGCTCCCCACCTCCCGGCCGACAAGCAGGGTGGCTGCCGCACCGCTGCCTCGGGTATGCCGATGGTGCAGTATTCCCTCGTGTCAATGCTCACGCTTGTCAGCCGGGGCGTGCTGACGATGGAGCGCATGGTGCAGCTGATGAGCCACAATCCCGCACGGCTGTTCGGTGTCACCGGCCGCGGCTTCCTGCGTCCGCGGTATAAGGCCGACATCGTAATCGTCAAGCCTTGTGAGCCGTGGACCGTCACCAAAGACGACATCCAGAGCAAGTGCGGCTGGAGTCCGTTGGAGGGCCGGCAGATGAGGTGGCGCGTCGTGCGTACCATCTGTAACGGCCACACCGTCTATGCCGACGGCCACTTCGACGACAGCTACCGGGGCGAGGCCGTGAGGTTCAGACTGTAATCCCCACAGAGCTGCCCCGTAACACAAACCCAATCAATTTCCTAAGACCATGGTCCTGCAATACAATATCAGTGATGTCCGACCTTACATCAGTTGGATTTATTTCTATCATGCGTGGAGCATGAACGGCAAGCATGGCGAGGAGCGCGACCGCCTCACCGCCGATGCCAACGCCATGCTCGACGAGTGGGAGGGCCGCTACCACACCCGTGCGCTCTTTGAGCTGCTCGACGCCAACAGCGACGGTGACGACATCGTCGTGCCGGGCGGCCGACTGCCTATGCTGCGCCAGCAGTTTGTCGGCCATGCGACGCGCCAGGGCAAGCCCAATCTCTGTCTGGCCGACTTCATCCGCCCCAAGTCCATGGGCATCAAGGACAAGGTGGGCGTGTTTGCCACCACCGTTGACGCGGCGATGGAGAAGAGCCATGCCGATGATGTCTATCTCAACATGCTCGCTCTCGTGCTGGCCGAGCGCCTGGCCGAGGCCACGGCCGAGCGCATGCACGAGGAGGTGCGCCGCCACTACTGGGGCTACGCCCGGGACGAGCAGGTCACCATTGACGATGAGCTCAACGCCCGTTACCAGGGCATCCGACCCGCCGTGGGCTATCCCTCGATACCCGACATGAGCATGAACTTTGTGCTCGACCAGCTCGTCGGGTTCGGCCGCGTCGGCATACGCCTCACGGAGAGCGGCATGATGTATCCCAAGGCCTCGGTGTCAGGGCTGATGTTCGCACATCCCAAGGCTACCTATTTCAGCATCGGGAAGATAGGTCAGGACCAGCTTGCCGACTACGCGCGCCGCCGCGGACTGCCGGCCGATGCCATCCGGCCTTTCCTGCAAAGCAGTCTTGCGGACGGATAAGCCGGGGTGCCTATGGTAGCGCGCATTATGATACCCGTCATCATCGCCATCATGCTGAGCGACCTCTATATCGACCGGCACTATTGGCAGCACCACCGCGGTTACCGTTGGTGGAAGCGTCTGCTGTGGTGGCTGCCGAGCATGGGCATGATGGTCTATACGCTCATCCTGGGCACCATCCGCAACTTTGTCCCCGACGATCTCCGTTGGGTCAACCTCTACATGCTGCTCGTGGCCATTGTGGTCTATCCTAAGGCCGTCTTCAGCCTGTTCTCCATTCTCGGCCGCATCTTTCGCCGCTTCATTGTCCCCACCCGCCGCAACTGGGGCACGCCCGTGGCCACGGCCATCATTCTTTTTTCTTATTTCGTCCTGGCCTACGGCAGCACCGTGGGCTTCCGCCGTCTCAAGGTGGTGCACATCGACCTCTGCTATCCCGACCTCCCGCCCTCGTTCGACGGCTACCGCATCGTGCATTTCTCCGACGCTCATGTTGGCACGCTCTCGGGCAGTCTGCGCTATCTTCTGCAGCGCGACATCGACAGCATCAACGCGCAGCACCCGGACCTCATCGCCTTCACCGGCGATTTGCAGAATATCCAACCGCGTGAGATTAAGCCCGTCGTGCCGCTCCTGCGGCAGTTGCGCGCGCGCGACGGGGTGTTCTCGGTGCTGGGCAATCACGACTATGCCGAATATGTGCGGCTTCCGGCGGCAGAGAAGGCGGCCAACTGCCGGCAGACAGTTGCCTATGAGCGGGCCTGTGGCTGGCAGCTGCTCCGCAATGAGCACCGCGTCATACGCCGCGGCCGTGACTCCCTCGTCATCGCCGGCGAGCAGAATCTTGAGCTGCCCGACAGTGCCGACTATGCCCGCACGATGCGCGGCGTGACTTCCTCGGCGTTCTGCATCGTGCTGCAGCACAATCCCAGGGCCTGGGACGGACATATCCGCCACGACAGCCGCGCGCGCCTTACCTTGTGCGGCCATACCCACGGTGGCCAGCTCTCCGTCTTCGGCCTGCGCGCCACCCAGATTGCCTATCGTGAGGACTATGGCCTTTACCGCAACGGCAATCAGTATCTCTACGTCACCTCCGGCATAAGCGGCCTCATCCCTTTCCGCTTCGGCATACGGCCGGAGATAGCCGTCATCACCCTTCACCGTTCGCCTCATTGACCGCCTCCTCGACATTTCATCATCACCAGTCCCATCCATCCAGATTATCCCGTTTACGTCATACATCCATCCCAACTCCCCATAGAACAATGAAATACCTCTATCGCCTTTATCAACTGTTTGTCGCTCTTCCCATCTTCCTGGTCTGTACCATTCTTGCCGGTACTTTCTGTGCGTTGGGCTGTATTATCGGCAACGGCCATTTTTGGGGCTATTACCCCGGCCAGTGGTGGTCGTGGCTTGTGGTGCGCCTGCTGTTTTTGCCTGTAAAGGTCGAGGGCAGGGAAAATCTCGACCCCAAGCAGAGCTATGTCTTTGTGGCCAACCACCAGGGAGCGTTCGACATATTCCTTATCTATGGCTTCCTGCACCGCAATTTCAAGTGGATGATGAAGCGCGAGCTGGGAGCCATTCCCATTGTGGGCGTTGCCTGCCGCTGCTCTCATCAGATCTTCGTTGACAAGCGCGGCCCGTCAAAGATACGCAAGACCTACGACCAGGCCCGTGAGATTTTGAGAGAGGGCATGTCGGTAGTGGTCTTCCCAGAGGGCGCACGAACATTCACGGGGCACATGGGTTTCTTCCGCCGTGGCCCGTTCATGCTCGCCGACGAGCTGCAGTTGCCGGTCTGCCCACTGACCATCAACGGCTCATTCAACGTGATGCCGCGCATGAAAGACTGGCACTTCGTCAACTGGCATCCGCTCAAGCTCACTATCCACAAGCCCATCAGGCCCATCGGAAAGGGCAGAGACAACATCGACTACCTCAAGGACGAGAGCTACAAGGCGGTGATGTCAGGCCTCGTGCCGGAATATCAGGGCTTCGTCAGAAATGATGACCAATAAACATTAGGCATTATTGTTTTACATTGATGACGCATTCTTCTTCAATATTATGGAAAAATCAATTTGTGAAGATATTTCCCTCTATGGATAGGGAATTTTCATTTAACACAAGTTTGACGCTTTGAGATTTATTGGCGCACCCGACAAACCTGCGGATGGGTGCGCGCCCTGCTAACCCAAAACCGCTGACACACGATACATGAAGAACGGTATGTCGCTAACACCTTTCACTTGTGCACGGAAGCACTTAATTTGGGAGTTGAGCGACTCTGCTGAGGCGTTGGTCTGTCTTGCAATAAAATAGTTAAGTATCTCGTCCTCATAGAACTTGATTGTGTCACGAACGGACTTCACTTCTCGCAACGTGCATTCGGCTACTTTGCCGTACCATTTTTTAAACTAGGCCTGGTATAGTGGATAAAGACTGTGGGTGGCGTGCATCTCCACTGACTTTATCGGCTACGCCGAAAAAGCAATAACCGTACTGTGTCAGTCAATATCCAAAAGAAAGTGCCGTATCTATGGAAAAAACTTAGTATTATTCTTTTATATTAGAAAAAAAGTATTATTTTTGCACCAAACCAATATGATAACCAATTACAGCAAAAGAAATATGAATTTGATAGAAAAAGTAACTATTCCTAAAACTATGTTATATAGTTCCTCTTTAATAGCCATGGCTATTAAAACAGCTCCTAAAATGAAATATTTTATCGTTATAATGTTATTTATTTGTCCTATATTATCTAAAGCACAAGTTATAGACAGATGCATTCTTGTTAATAATAGAGACGTGGTTAAGGGAGATTATGTATTCCATGATGGAGATTCATTGTCCTTCAAAGTCAATAATATTGATAATGAAAATAGCTTGTGCTGGGATGTATGTGTAGAGATGAATGAATATTTGAAAGGTAATTTATATGATGCTTTAATGAAACAGTGCGTAATTGGTGAAAATTTTGGCTTTTCAATAACACCCCAGTTGTTTAGTTCCTTTAGTTCTTTCAATAATAGTTATAGTAAGCGCATTGAGCATGAAAGTGATTCTTTGGTCTATACACATGCTGTTGTTCATTTGTACAAAGGGGCAGTTGCCTTGGATAGCATATCGTTATATTTGAATGTTTTACCGTCTAGACCAAAAATTATTAGAGCTGAACTGAAAGGCGAATTCGATTATGAATACAATTGGTACCAGCAGTCGGCTAAACTTTCTGTGGAATTTAGTTCATACTTAATGAAAGGGTGTTGCTTACAACGGTTTGTATCTGATAGTATTTTCGCAAATACGTGTCCAATGTATAATTGGGCAAGTAAATTAGTTCTTCCTATGGATTACTTGGAAAATTATTGCGCATTCTCAGCGAATAATGGAGTATTCTCATTTAAGTATAATGATGCAGATTGGGGAGAATTCTACAAAATATATAGTTATAATGATTATGGCGATGTTGATTCTAAAGATGCAATAAACACAACAAAACTAATTAATGATACTAATGTGATTTCTTCATTAAAAAAGTATTATGACCGATATACGAGAGTTAATAATGTGAAGTCTGATAATATTCTCTCAATTTCTTATAGAAATAACAGAATATGTGTTAATAATAATATTCATAATATTCCCATAATGATATATTCTTTTGATGGCCGACTCGTATTCAGCTCTACGGTATTGGATAGCATTGATGTGCCAGCCTTACCAAAGGGGTTGTATTATGTAAAGGCTATAACTAATACAGGTTTTTTTCTAACATGTAAAATAATAATAAAATGAAATTACGCAATCTATTCCACGTCACCTTCATCAGTCATTCAGGTGAAAGAAGGTGTACTGAAAGACAAAAATACTAAGATAGGAATTAGTGAATTGGCTAAAGGATCTTATATTTTAGTTTTAAAGTCGGGGATTACAAGTAAGTCAGTTAAATTTGCCAAATAGAGGGGCACAGAAACTCATTGCTTTGTCGATTTTATTAGAACACGCCTCTCCAAGTACAAGTTTTATCGGGAACACCATCTTTAACTAAATCGTTCAGATAAAAAAAGCAGATGCAGTAGGTAAATGTATCTGCTTTTTTTCTTAACTTTGCATTATATAATACATTCGACTATGCATGCGAGTGATTCTATAGTTATCATCCCTACGTATAACGAGAGGGAGAATATGGAGAATATCATCCGGGCCGTGTTTGGGCTGGAGAAATGCTTCCATATTCTTGTGATTGACGACGGCAGCCCCGACGGCACGGCCGGCATCGTGAAACGGCTGCAGCGTGACGAGTTTGCCGACCGCCTCTTCCTCATTGAGCGCAGCGGCAAGCAGGGACTGGGCACGGCCTATATCACAGGTTTCAAATGGGCGCTGGAGCACGACTACGAGTACATCTTTGAGATGGACGCCGACTTCAGCCACAATCCCAACGACCTGCCGCGGCTCTATGCCGCCTGCCACGACGAGGGCGGCGACGTGGCCGTGGGTTCCCGCTACATCCAGGGTGTCAATGTGGTCAACTGGCCCATGGGCCGCGTGCTGATGAGCTATTTCGCCTCGCAGTATGTGCGCCTCGTCACGGGCATCAGCGTCCACGACACCACCGCAGGCTTCGTCTGCTACCGCCGCCGTGTGCTGCAGACCATCGACCTCAACAAGATCCGCTTCAAGGGCTACGCCTTCCAGATTGAGATGAAATACACCGCCTACAAGATTGGCTTCAATATCAAGGAGGTTTCGGTGGTGTTTGTCAACCGCCGCGAGGGAACGAGCAAGATGAGCGGCGGCATCTTCAGCGAGGCGTTCTTTGGCGTGATGCGCCTGCGCTGGGACGGCTGGTTCAGGAAGTACCCGAAGCTGCCCGCAGACAATTGACCGGCCGGTGGGAATGATAAAATAACCTGCCTGCAATGACTTTCAACGACTTACAGACTTTTTACGGCCACCTGCCCCAGGCAGGTGCGCTGATTGATGCCTTGGAGAAACATTCTGTGAGACGCGTGTTTCTCCAGGGGCTTGTGGCTTCTTCCGTCCCCCTGCTCTTCGCCTCGGTCATCAGAAAGCTGGCCCCGCGCCTGGTGCTTTTCGTTTGCGACGATGCCGATGAGGCCGGCTATCTCTACAACGACCTCGACGGCGCGCTGTTCTTCCCCTCAAGCTACCGCCGCGCCGTGAAATACGGCCAGCGCGATGCCGCCAACGAGATAGCCCGCACTGAGGTGCTGGCATGGCTTGCCGCGCGCGGGGAGAGCGGCGACGGGCAAGGAGGGGCCATCGTCACCTATCCCGAGGCCCTGGCCGAACTGGTGGTCTCACAGCATCATCTCGACGACCGGCGCATCACGCTGCGCGAGTCGCAGACCGTGGAGATGACTACGCTGGCGCACCGGCTGCGCGACATCGGCTTCAAGGAGGTCGACTACGTCTATGAGCCGGGACAGTTTGCCGTGCGCGGCAGCATCATCGACATTTTCTCCTACAGCAGCGAGCTGCCGTTCCGTGTCGACTTCTTCGGCGATGAGATTGACACCATACGCACGTTCACCGTCGACGACCAGCTGTCGAAGGACCGGAAGCAGAGCGTTGAGATTGTGCCGGAGCTGGCGGGAGCATCCTCAGAGAAAGTTCCTTTCACCGACTTTCTGTCCTCCGGCACGGTGGTCGTGATGAAGGACTACCATTATCTCTACGACATCATTGAGCGCACCTATAACGAGGGCTTCTCGTCGCAGGCCATGACGGAGCGCATGGAGGGTGCCACCGAGCTTGAGCAGCGTCAGATACGCGAGCAGATGAGCCGTGAGTCGGCGCTTTGCAGGCCTACGCTCATCGCCGACGGCCTCTGCCGCATGCAGTGGGTGTGCCTTGGCGGCGGGGAGAGTCGGCGCCCGCTGCCGTCGCTGAAGCCCAACGAGGGCGAGGCCACCATCACGTGCCACACCAAACCGCAGCCGCTGTTCCACAAGAACTTTGAGCTGCTCCGGCAGACGCTCTCCGACTATATCCTACAAGGTTACAAGGTCTATATCCTTGCCAACAGCGAGAAGCAGCAGCAGCGTCTGCGTGACATCTTCAACGAGATGGACGGCGCAGGCAGCCAGGCTCAGCCCATGCACGACGCCATTCCTTTCATTCCCGTCAGCCGCACGGTGCATGAGGGCTTCATCGACGACGACATGAAGATGTGCTGCTTCACCGACCATCAGATTTTCGACCGCTTCCACAAGTACAGCATCAAGTCGGACAAGGCGCGGTCGGGCAAGGTGGCCATCACCATGAAGGAGCTGCAGGAGATGCAGCCCGGCGACTATATCGTCCACGTCGACTTCGGCATAGGCAAGTTCGGCGGCCTCATCAAGGTGCCGGCCGCCGGCGGAGGCACGCAGGAGGTGATACGCATCATCTACCAGCACAACGACAAGGTGGATGTCTCCATCCATTCGCTCTACAAGATATCCAAGTACCGCCGGTCGGACACAGGCGAGCCGCCAAGGCTCAGCACGCTTGGCACCGGCGCGTGGGAGCGGCTCAAGGAGAAGACCAAGACCAGGATTAAGGACATTGCCCGCGACCTCATCAGGCTCTACGCCAAGCGGCGCCACGAGAAGGGTTTCGCCTTCTCGCCCGACAATTTCATGCAGCATGAGCTGGAGGCCAGCTTCCTCTATGAGGACACGCCCGACCAGCTCAAGGCCACGCAGGACGTGAAGGCTGACATGGAGCGCGCCGTCCCGATGGACCGCCTCATCTGCGGCGACGTGGGCTTCGGCAAGACAGAGGTGGCCATACGCGCGGCCTTCAAGGCGGCCTGCGACGGCAAGCAGACGGCAGTGCTCGTGCCGACGACGGTGCTGGCCTATCAGCATTTCCAGACATTCCGCAAGCGGCTCTCCAACTTCCCCGTCAGGGTGGATTACCTTTCGCGTGCGCGGACTGCCAAGCAGACACGGCAGGTGATGGACGACCTGGCCAATGGCCGCATCGACATTCTCATCGGCACCCACAAGCTCATCAGCAAGACCGTGAAGTGGCACGACCTCGGCCTGCTCATCATCGACGAGGAGCAGAAGTTCGGCGTGTCCACCAAGGAGAAGCTGCGCAAGCTCAAGACCAATGTCGATACGCTTACGATGTCGGCCACACCCATTCCCCGCACCCTGCAGTTCTCGCTCATGGGAGCCCGCGACATGAGCATCATGCGCACGCCGCCGCCCAACCGTTATCCCATTCATACCGAACTCTGCACGTTCGGCCACGAGGTCATCGCCGATGCCATCAACTTTGAGATGAGCCGGGGCGGGCAGGTGTTCTTCGTCAGCGACCGTATCTCGGGCCTGACGCATATCGCGGAGCTCATCCGTCAGTACGTGCCTGACTGCCGTGTGGCCATCGGACACGGACAGATGCCGCCGGAGGAGCTGGAGAAAATCATCATGGGCTTCATCAACTACGATTACGACGTGCTGCTCTCGACGACCATTGTGGAGAACGGCATCGACATCCCCAACGCCAATACCATCATCGTCAACGACGCGCACCACTTCGGCCTGTCCGACCTTCATCAGATGCGCGGCCGCGTGGGGCGCAGCAACCGCAAGGCTTTCTGCTACCTGCTCGCGCCGCCGCGCAGCGTGCTCACGCCCGAGGCGCGCCGCCGTCTGGAGGCCCTGGAGACGTTCTCCGACCTCGGCAGCGGCTTCAACCTCGCCATGCAGGACCTCGACATCCGCGGCGCCGGCAACCTGCTTGGTGCCGAGCAGAGCGGCTTCATGGAGGACCTGGGCTATGAGACTTATCAGAAAATTCTGTCGCAGGCCGTGACTGAGCTGAAGAATGATGAGTTCCAGGACCTCTACCAGGACGACATCAGGCAGGGACGCGAGCTCTCGGGCGAGGACTTCGTTGACGACTGCTCCGTCGAGAGCGACCTTGAGATGTTCTTCCCCGACACCTATGTGCCGGGCAGTGCCGAGCGCATGCTGCTCTACCGCGAGCTCGACAACATCGGGAGCGAGGACGACCTGAAGGCCTATCGCCAGCGGCTCATCGACCGCTTCGGCGCCGTGCCGCCGCAGGGTGAGGAACTCATGCGCGTGGTGCTGCTGCGAAAGCTCGGCCGCCAGTTGGGCTGCGAGAAAATCATCCTCAAGCAAGGCACGATGAGCATGCAGTTTGTCTCCAACCAGGACTCGCCGTTCTATCAGAGCAAGACCTTCGGCCGCATCATCGACTACGTGATGGGCAACCCGCGGCGCTGCAATTTCCGTGATGTCCATGGCCATCGCCTCATCCGCATTGCCAATGTGCCGAGCGTGGCCGAGGCCCTCACGGTGCTGAAGAGCATGCGCTGACGGACAGCGGACTATTGCTGACTGGAAAAAACTGCCGTAAAGCCCGAAAGACAGATTAAAAAGACAGCATATGAAAGACAGACCCATTTTCCAGCAGATGCTGAGCGGCGACTGGTATCAGGCCGACGACCCCGAACTCATCAAGTTTCTGCGGCAGTGCCAGCACGAATGTGACGAGATTAATTTCATGCCAAGCCGTGATGTCGAGGCGCGCAACCGGCGGGTGGCGAAATTCTTTGGCGCCGCGGGCGAGGGCCTTCACGTCAACATGCCGCTGCACTGCGACTATGGCTGCAACATCAAGGTGGGCAAGCATTTCTTTGCCAACTTCAATCTCACGGTGCTTGACGAGGCAGAGGTGACTTTCGGCGACCATGTGTTCGTCGGTCCCAACTGCAGTTTCTATACGGCCATCCATCCCATTGACGTAGAGCGGCGCAACGCCTGCCTGCAACGGGCCGAACCCATTCATGTGGGCGACAACGTCTGGTTTGGCGGCAATGTCACGGTACTGCCCGGCGTGACCATCGGCAGCAACACGACCATCGGTGCCGGGTCGGTGGTCACCCGCGACATTCCCGACGGGGTGGTGGCGGCCGGCAACCCATGCCGGGTCATCAGAAGAGTAGGGGATTTTACCTCCTCATAGAGCACCACCCCCCTATGGGGCAAGCCTGTACATGACCAAAATCGCTATCGCGTAAAATTGCGCAGAGCGCATAAAATAAGGCTCAAAGTAGTACTATGGCCGGATTACTGCAGTACTCTATGTGAAGTACTCGAGTAATCTGGGCCGAATTACTGCAGTACTTTAGGCGAAGTACTCGAGTAATCCGGGCCGAATTACTGCAGTATTCTATATGAAGTACTCGAGTAATCTGAGCCGAATTACTGCAGTACTTTAGGTGAAGTACTCGAGCAATCAAATCAAGGCGGGGAGGCCTCGCCTATTTTCTCTCCACCTGCTTTGCACCTGACTTCATTACATCTTTGGTTGGATGAAGTGTCATCATTGATTATCTTTGTCCTGACTCATATTGCCTTGCCATCTCCAGATGATACGAAGCAGAAAATCATGTACA
>CABVDL010000006.1 GCA_902497035.1 uncultured Prevotella sp. | reverse complement strand
TCTTTAAACCAAAAGGATTCCATAAGTCGTTATATCTATTTAGCGGACACCAATAAAAGTGTATAATAATGTAAAAGAGTCTGCTACTTCACATAGACCACAGCCAGACGGTTGGAGGTAGTACCCTGCACGCCCTTGCCGCTGGCCTTGTCAACGACGACGCCTCTGCCCTTCAGATATTCGGCAACGACGTCGGCACGGGCCTGAGAGAGCTTCTCGTTGAGCTCGGCATTGCCCTCAGGAGAGGCCGTGCCGACAACCTCCACGTGCTTGCCGCTCTCGACTGCGTCGAGGGCCTTTTTGGCCTCACGGCTCAGAACGGACTTGCCCTGGGCGAAAGTGACGAACACGAGGTTCTCGACCTTGACTTGCTCAGCGGGAGCCTGTCTCACAATTTCCTTAACCACCTCCTTGGGCTCCTTGGCAAGCTCCCGGCGCAGGTCGTTGATTTGACTGTTCAGGCCGTCAATCTCGCTCTGGTCGCGCGCCTCAAGCACCTTGAAGTTGTGCGTGCCGTTGGAGTTGAGGAACTTATAGGCAATGCCGACGTTGAGCTCAACGTAGCTGTGGTTGATGTCGTACTTCACGCCGCCGTTGGAGATGTCGTAGTTGGCAGGGTCGCTCTTGTCGTTCAGTCCATACAGGATAGCCGGCTCCACATAAGCCTGCCACTGCTTCTTGTTGCCGAAGTTGAAGGCAAAGTCGAGGCCCAACTTTGATGTGAGGTTGTTGGGATACGTCTTCTTATGGCTGCCATCGGTACGCTCGTTGTTTCTACCGAAGATGTGGCCCCAGCCAAGACCGGCCACGGGAATGAGCTCGAAGAAGCGGGGCTCTCCCTTGTAGCCGCCGAGCCAGTTGAAGAGGTTCACCGTACCTATCAAGCTGGTGTTGAGGTAACGCACGGCAGTGCTTGTGCTGCGGAACGGCTTGTCGGAGAAATAGGCATTGCTCTCGACAGCGACACCCAAGACCGGGGTGAACCAGCGGCCGACGCGGATGCCAAAGTTCGGATCGAGGCCTTTCATCCAGGCATGGCCCGTTGTCTTTGTAGCGAAACCGCCGTTCACGCCCACGTAGATGTTGTCCAACGTCTTGCTATACTGTACGGTCTGGGCGCTTGCACCTGCCGCAATCATGGCAGCGGCGACCAGAGAAACTAACTTTTTCATAATGCTATATCTGATTAAAATATTTAACTTGTTATCTGTCGGCAATCACTCTGCATCGTCAAACGAGGGAGAGAATGGCTTGGCAAAATCTGCTCCACCATGCACATCGTCTGATGTCGTTTCACGAATGCCGCCTCTATCGTCTGGACCTTGGCCGGAAATTTGCATTCCGACGCTGTCAGATCCTGACCCTGCCAACACGGTCTCTTTTTCTTCTACCTTGACGACTTTCGTCATCGGTTTAAAATACTTTTTCATACTTATATAATGCTGTTATCCTCTTTTACTTAACTTCTATTTTCTTGTTGTTCCAAATATAGATACCTTTCTCAAGGCCGTCTGTAGTTGTAGCCCCACGCCTTACCAGCATGCCCGAGAGGGTATAGACGTCGCCTTTGAGCATGGGCTTCCCGCTAAGCTCGCTGATGCCGGTAACGGTGTCGCCGCTGATAATCTCGTCGCCGACTGCCATTGGGACTCTCTTTGCGGCACTGCCGCCGAAATTGATGGTTTGGTCGTCGGTCATGTAGCAACGCAAGCCGCGGAACCTGTTCACGGCTCCATTCACATAGACCATCTCCGCATCTCCACTTGTCGGCTTCAGAAGGAACGAGTAGAAGCCTGCGTCAACCGAGCCGAGATTGTATGTGCCATGCCACGTAATCTGTGTTGCCTCCCAGATGGCGCAGGGGGTGTGGACAAATGAGAGCTCCCTTACCGTAGAGTCGTTCTCGGCCGTGTCGTAGCTCATGCCATGAATGAGGTAGCAGTTGGCAGCAAAATAGTCGTTGCCCGTCATGTTCTTCTCGTTGCCGGCTTTCTCCTCGGCCAGCGTGCCGCTGCCGTTATCGGCCGCAATGCTGCCATCGATGGTCTCATCGCTGATGCTATCCACCTTGATGATATACGGCGTGTTCTTGTGAAGCAGCACGTTGTTGCCATAGGTCTTGTCAATATAGAACTGCACGAAGTTAGGAGTGTCGGTGCGGAAGTCGGCGGGCTTTGCCAGGCGGGCATTGCTGCCGAAGGTGGCGGCGAACTGGTTGTAGGTCATATCCACCGGAAGGCAGATGGTAGTCCACATGCCCTGAGCAAAGGAGCGGTTGAGATACATCTTCGTGTTGGTGTAGTCGTGGGTCTTGTCGAGGGCTGTCTCATTCTCATCCACGAGGAAGGCCACGTTCGGGCAGCTCTCGTCGTCCTCGTAGTCGGGTATGCCGTCAGCGTCGGCGTCAGAGTAGATGCGCATGCCGTAGTAGGATTCTCCTTCTTTCAGTGCCTCCAGCAAGCCACCGTCTCTGATGACAATCTCGTCGAAGTCGGCATTAGGCGTCCAGCGCACGGTATATTTGCCGCCAGTGCCAATGACCTTGGCGTCAAGCGTGTTCCAGTCTTTCTTCTCAGCCACTTTCTGTCCATTGAGATAAGCGTCAATCTTGAACACCTTGGCGGCATCGACATTGGCCAGACCAACAATATTGCCCATCGTGATTTCCACCAGATGCTTGCCGGAATAAATCTTTCCCAACTTGACGGGGATGACGTTGAACTTGCCTGCTGCACTGACCGTGTTGGCCACCGACAGGTAGTCGTCAAGGTTACCGTCGATGAAATTGGTATAGTTCTCCTTCAGACCAACCACGGTAGCTACGCCGCCGAAGCCGCCAAGGAGCGTCTCATCGATACGCGCGCCGTTGTTGTAGCTGACAATCTCGCCCGTCGCGGCCTGCTCTTCTGCAAACTTCTGCGCGTCGGTGGCATCCTCGCTGAAGGCGTAATACACCTGCACCTTGCTTAGGTCGAGGTTCAACGTAGTGTTGTTGCAAAGCAGCAGCTCATCCACGTCCTGGTCTGCCTCAAGCTCAACATTGAACTCTGTGGTCGTCTCCTGACTCGTATTGGCGAGGTCAGCCTGCAGCAATTTGAAGTTATGGTCGCGTGAGACCACCGTAAGCTCCTTGCCACCGCCATTGTAGGCATATACTTTCATGGAGTTGAGAAGGTCAACACTGAGTACGTTGGCCGGGAACTTCAGCACGAAGCCCACCACCGTTCTCTTATCCAGGTGCAATGGGACTGAGCGCTGAACGGCGGCAATGACCGTGGAGCCGGCAAGCTGCAAGCCAGCGACATAGCTCATGTAGTCGTCAACGGAGCCATTGACAAGGTTAGCAGTATCCTTTTGATTATCCAACTTGATGAGGGTGAAGCCATTGATGCCTTTCTTCCTCATGTCGTCATTGGTCATCACGGAATAGGAGACGCTGGGGTCGGTGAAGTTGTTCACCCAAGGCATGGCCGTAGTGTTATAGAGACGCTGCACGCCGTAGTTGACGGTGGTGGTGCGGGTAGCCTTCGTCGTATCGTCGGTAGCTTCGAAGGTGTAGGTGCCACCCTTGACAAATCCAGATACCGTGCAGCTCATGTGGTCGGCTGCATTATTGAGCTTGAGGTTCTTTGAATTGCACTTCCATGTGACGGGGCGGTTGCTCTTCAGCACCACGTCCTTGGCATCCTCGCAGATAGTCTGCGCGGCTGAGACGCGGAGCGTGTCGTCAGCATCGATGGAGGGAGGAAGCACGACAAACATGCGGTAAGCCACGGTAGCGCCAAGTCCCAATACGCTCACAGCCTTGAGCTCAACAGCATTGCAATCCTCAGTAAGGGTGGTGATGATGTCCTTACGGCCACCGCCAAGGTCAACGCCAAGCAAGGAGAAATCGCCATCGTTGCCACCCTTGGGCGCCTCTTGCCAGTTCCAAGCGCTGGCAAACCAGCCAGTCTTGTTGCTGGGCGTCATGATATAAGGATGCAGCTTGATGGAGGCACCCACATCCAGTATGCCGGCTCCGGCTGTCTCGAAGCCTACCGTCATGCCCTTCTTGAAAGGAAGGTTGCTGGCCTCTGCGCCACCATAGGCAGAAACGGTTACCGGGGTCCACACCGATAGCAACACCTTGGTAATGACGTCCACAGAATTGTCGGGATTGTCATCTATGGTATTGCCGTTAGCATCGGGAGTCTTTTGCGCATCAGTGATACACTGGCCCAAGACAAGTTTGTCGTCGTCAAAGGTGGTTCCAGGGTATGCTTTCTTCACAGCCTCCTTGAAATCCTCAATGCCATTGGTCTTCTCACTGTCGATGAAGTATTTGCCGTTCTTTCCGACAAACGCATACTTCACCGTCATGGCGCCGACGACATCAGCCTTTAAAGCCTGAACGCTGCCAAGACCTATCTCGTCAAAGTCGGCAGGAGCCTTGGCTGCAAACTCCAGGGTGTTGTTGCTATAGGATGCAAGTTGAAGGTTAAGTAAGGAGCCTTGTTTTTGCTCACAAGAGACAGAAGCTATCTCTTTGCCGTCCTTATAGAAGAATATCTTCATTGGGACATCGACCACTTTAGCTTTCAGCACACTGTTGTCAACTGAGACAACGAAGCCGGCCGTGGTGCCCTTGGCATAGACGTGCTTTACGTCGCGTACGGTGAAAGTAGGCTCTGTGCCTATCTCCGCCTTGACACCGTTGGCAAAGGTCGCGCCGTTGTCAAGGTTCTTATCGACCAAATACTCAAGGTGAGAGATACCACCGACCACAGACACCGTGGTGTTGAGCCGGTTCACCATGCAGTTGGCACCTACCAACGCATGGCGACGGTCAAGATAGTTCTTGCCCGTGGAGAGTGTGTCCTGATAAACAAGTTTTGAAACATTTGCATCGATGGCCGATGCAGACATACTGCTCTTAGCAGTACTTACCTCCGCAGCTCGTAAACGGGGGGGTAAAGCCCAAGCTTAGAATGGCACTAAGCACTAAAACATGTAAACGTCGCATTTCAACGAAGTAAAAATACATCTATAATCTAATTATCCAAAAAGTTCAAATAAATAAGACGGGTAGCAATAAATAAGTTGAAAAGTACGTCTTTGCTAAATGGATTTCCCATCTATTAAGTTCCAACTAATACCTATCTTAGCTTAAACTACGCAATGTTAATCTTAAATACTAAATCTTGTTTTCTAATATAATCTAACTAATGCCTTTTTATTTTGCGCTGCAAAGGTAAGCAGAAAAAATCATATATGGAAAGATTATGGGACAATCTTTGTATAAATATTGTTAACGACATGAACGGGCGAAGTCATTGCCCACACACAAGCAACGGTCTCGCGGCCGCAGACTGGCGCATAAACAGAAATCCTGCCTCACCAGCTACGGTGAGACGGGACTTCATCTATTTCATCTATTGGTATGCGTATTACTTCACATAGACCACAGCCAGACGGTTGGAGGTGGTACCCTGTACGCCCTTGCCGTTGGCCTCGTCAACGATGACGCCCTTGCTCTTCAGGTACTCGGCAACGCTGTCGGCACGAGCCTGAGAAATCTTCTGGTTGATTTCCTTGCTGCCCTCAGGAGAGGCAGTACCAACAATCTCCACGTGCTTGCCGCTCTTGATAGCGTCAAGAGCCTTCTTGGCCTCCTTGGTCAGAGCGGTCTTGCCCTGTGCGAAGGTAACGAACACGAGGTTCTCAACCTTGACTTCCTTAGTAGAGGGAACGTTCTTCACGACTTCCTTGACAACCTCCTTAGGCTTCTTGGCCAGTTCGTTGCGCAGGTCGTTGATCTGGCTGTTCAGGCCATCGATCTCGCTCTGGTCACGAACCTCTGCAATCTTGAAGTTGTGAGTGCCGTTAGAAGTGTTGAATTTGTAAACAACGCCGGCATTGAGCTGTGCAAATGCGCGGTTAACGTTGTACTGCACGTTATCATAGCCGAAGCCATTGAGACCCCAGATCATAGCGGGCTCAACATAAATCTGCCAAGCTTTCTTCTCACCGAGGTTGAATGCGAAGTCAAGACCGGCCTTGGAGGTCAGAGAGTTGGCCTTTCCTATCTTGCTGGTAGAGAAAGCAGGATCTGCCTCACCAACCATTCCGTTGCTCTTGGTGCCGAAAGTGTGACCCCAGCCGAAGCCATAGAGTGCGCTCACCTCGAAGCAACGGGGCTCACCCTTGTAGCCGCCAAACCAATTGCTCAGATTGACAGTACCTAACAGGCTGGTGTTCAGAGCGCGGACAGCAGTGCCGTTGCTCTTCCAAGGCTTGTTGGAGAAATAAGCGTTGCTCTCAACGGCAAGTCCGAAGACAGGAGTGAAGTAGCGGCCGATACGAACACCGAAGTTGGGATCGAGACCCTTCAGCCAAGCATGACCCGTAGCCTTGGTGGCAACACCACCATTGATGCCGACATAGATGTTGTCGAAAGTCTTGCTCTCCTGTACGGTCTGAGCAGATGCGCCAGCTGCAATCACAGCAGCTGCGACCAATGTAAATAACTTTTTCATAATACAAATAGTTGAATTAAGTGATATCTTTCTATTCTTCTTCTACTTAAAGCGGTGCAAATTTAATGCCATTTGCTCAATCCCACAAATATTTTGCGCTAAATTTTACAAAGCTGCTATATAAAAATGATTAAATTGACTTCGGTCAACATTTTTACACGCTTGCACTTAAAGAAGCTCTTTGCCTGGGACATTATTCGTTATGCCAACAACGTGGCATAGCATATTATCGCATATACAATAAGGTGTATTACTATATAAAATAAGGTGTATCATTTCCCGGGGCAGCCTTCCTCCAAACACGAAGCGCCACCTGCGGCTGGTGGCCGGCACAAGGCCGGCCACTACACTGCCACCAATGGCGAATCTTCACTGGCATCATCCTCCGCCAAAGGCCTTACTTGTAGTAGCTTTTCTTGGCAGCTGCAAGCGTATTCTTCATAAGGGAGCAGATGGTCATTGGCCCCACTCCGCCCGGAACGGGCGTGATGAAGGAGCACTTCGGGGCCACCTCATCGAACTTCACGTCGCCATTGAGCCGGAAACCTTTCTTTTTCGTCGCATCCGGCACGCGCGTCGTCCCCACATCTATAACGACAGCGCCCTCCTTAACCATATCGGCCGTAACAAAATTGGGGCGGCCGATAGCGGCGATAATGATGTCAGCCTCCTGACATTCCTGCCTCAGCGTTGTGGAATGAGAGTGACAAACTGTCACGGTAGCGTCGCCATACTGTTTCTGCATCATCAGTTGGGCCACGGGCTTGCCGACAATATTGCTGCGGCCCAGCACCACGCACTTCTTTCCGGAAGTCTCGATGTGATAATGCTGAAGGAGCGTGAGTATGCCAAGAGGAGTGGCCGAGACGAAGCAGGGCAGCCCAATGGCCATGCGGCCGACGTTGATGGGATGGAAGCCATCGACATCCTTGCGGTAGTCGATGGCCATGATAACCTTCTGCTCATCAATGTGCTTGGGCAGTGGAAGCTGCACAATGAAGCCGTCAACGTCAGCGTCATTGTTGAGCCGGTTGACGCAAGCCAACAGCTCTTCCTCGCTCACATTGTCCTCAAAGCGGATGAGCGTTGACTTGAAACCGCACTGCTCGCAGGCGATGACCTTGTTTCTCACATAAGTCTCCGAGCCGCCGTCGTGGCCCACCAGCACCGCGGCCAAGTGAGGCTGCTTGTGTCCGTCGGCCACCATCCGGCCCACCTCTTCCGCAATTTGCTGCTTTATGGCCGCAGCGGTGGCTTTTCCATCAATCAACGTCATGGCGTAAATCTTAAGTTATTTGTGCATCTTTGGCATATTCCTCATCATGTTTCTCATGCCGCTTCCCGTCACCATCTTCATCATCTTGCGGGTCTGGTCGAACTGCTTCACGAGGCGGTTGACTTCCTGGATGCTGGTGCCGGAGCCTTTTGCGATGCGCATCTTCCGGCTCTGGTTGAGCACCTCCGGGCTGGTGCGCTCCTTTGGCGTCATGCTACGGATGATAGCCTCTATGCCGTTGAACGCGTTGTCGTCGATGTCAATATCCTTAATGGCCTTGCCCACACCGGGAATCATGGAGGCAAGTTCCTTGAGGTTGCCCATCTTCTTAATTTGCTCTATCTGGTTGAGGAAATCGTTGAAGTCGAACTTATTCTTCTGTATCTTCTTCTGGAGACGCTTGGCCTCTTCCTCGTCAAACTGCTCCTGCGCGCGCTCAACGAGCGAGACCACATCGCCCATACCGAGGATACGGTCGGCCATACGGTCGGGATGGAACACGTCGATGGCCTCCATCTTCTCGCCCGTACCAATGAACTTGATGGGCTTTGTGACCACCGTGCGGATGGAAAGCGCAGCACCGCCGCGGGTGTCGCCGTCGAGCTTGGTCAGCACCACGCCGTCGAAGTCAAGCCTGTCGTTGAACTCCTTGGCGGTGTTCACGGCATCCTGACCCGTCATGGCATCAACGACAAACAGCACCTCGTCGGGCTGGATATGCTGCTTGAGGCTGCTGATCTCGTTCATCATATCCTCATCGACGGCCAGACGGCCTGCGGTGTCGATGATGACGACGTCGTAGCCCTTTGCCTTAGCCTCCTGCACGGCATGGTCGGCAATCTCATTGACGTTTTTGTTGTTCGGCTCGCTATACACTGGAACGCCGATGCCCTCACCGACAACCCTCAACTGGTCGATGGCGGCAGGACGATAGACGTCGCAGGCCACGAGCAAAGGCTTCTTGTGCTGCTTCTGCTTGAGCATGTTGGCCAGCTTGCCGCTGAACGTGGTCTTACCCGAGCCCTGCAGGCCCGACATCAGTATGACGGCGGGCTTGCCCTTGAGCTGGAGCTCAGAGGCCTCGCCACCCATGAGCTTGGCCAGCTCGTCGTGGACAATCTTCACCATCAGCTGTCCCGGCTTTACGGCAGTAAGCACATTCATGCCTAACGCTTTCTGCTTGACCGTATCGGTGAACGTCTTGGCTACCTTGTAGTTGACATCGGCGTCGAGCAGCGCGCGGCGCACGTCCTTCAGCGTCTCGGCAACGTTTATCTCAGTGATTTTGCCCTCGCCTTTCAGCATTTTGAACGAGCGTTCAAGGCGGTCGGTTAAATTCTCAAACATATTACTATTGCTTATTTTTGTGCAAAGGTAGCTAATATATTCCAAACAAGCGACATAGCAGGGGGAAATTTAGCGCTGCGGCGTCAGCCGTTGCTCAATCCTGCATGGCCACGTTGTGCCTTATCTTGGTCAGATACGCCCTCATGCCGTCGGCGTCCTTGTTGTCGATAATCTGCAGCAGTTCCTTCAGCTCACTGCGTATCTGCGCCACCTGGTCGTGGGTATAGGGGTTGAAAAGTATCTCCTGCAAGAGATAATCGTCCTCGGAAAGCACTCCGCGGGCTATGCGCATGTGCCGCTTGAAGGTAGTGCCGGGCGCGTCCTGATGCTTCATCACTGCCGCGAAGACAAACGTCGAGACAAACGGAATACTCAGCGAATAGGCCACGGTCTTGTCGTGTTCCTCGAAGGTGTACTCGTAGATATGCAGTCCGAGCCGCTGGTAAAGGTCCTTGAAGAAGATGCGTCCCATGTAGTCGCCCTCGCTGATGATGATGGCGTTCTCCTCAGAAAGCTGGTTGAGGTTGGCAAACGTCGGGCCGAACATGGGGTGAGTAGAGACGTAGGGATGGCCCGCCTTCTCGTAGAACTCCTTGTAGCCGGTCTTCACCGACGATATGTCGGAGATGATGCAGTCGCCTGGAAGATAGGGCAGAATTTGCTCAAAGGCCGGAATGGTGTATTTCACGGTCACGGCGTTGATGACCAGTTCCGGGGCAAAGTCCCTCACCTCGTCCATCGTCGTAAACCGCTGGCAGTTGTAGGTGAAGCGCATTCGCCTCGGGTCCCGCTCAATAACGGCCACCTCATGGTCGAAACTGAGCAGGTCGATGAAGAAGGAGCCCATTTTCCCGGCTCCCATTATGAGTATCCTCATGGCTTATTCGTTTACTATTTGGAGCTGCTGGCGCACGCTCTCCTCATGGATGAGCTCAAACACGTGGGCAGCGAACTCCGGCGACATGCCGCAGAGCGAGGCCTGCGCTCCGCGCTTCTCAAGTATCTCGCTGTAGCGTCCGGCCTGCAGCACGGTCATATTGTGTTCTTTCTTAAACGTTCCTATCTCACGGCATACGCGCAGGCGCTTTGCCATGAGGTCCATCAGCTGGTTGTCGATCTCGTCGATCTGGCTGCGCAGCTGCCGTATGCCCTCGGTCGTAGTATGCTCGCTCCTCACCACGAGGAGGCTGAGAATATAGTCGAGGATGTCGGGCGTGACCTGCTGTTTGGCGTCGCTCCAGGCGCAGTCGGGGTCGCAGTGGCTCTCTACGATGAGTCCGTCGAAGCCAAGGTCCATGGCCTGCTGGCAGAGCGGCGCGATGAGGTCGCGGCGGCCTCCGATATGGCTTGGGTCGCAGATGATGGGCAGATTGGGTATGCGGCGGTGCAGCTCGATAGGAATCTGCCACATCGGGAGGTTGCGGTAAATCTTCTTGTCATAGCTCGAGAAGCCGCGGTGTATGGCTCCGAGGCGACTGACGCCGGCCTGATTGAGGCGCTGCATGGCTCCAATCCAAAGCTCCAGGTCGGGATTGACGGGGTTCTTTACCAGCACGGGGCCGTCGTAGCCCTTGAGGCTGTCGGCCAGGTCCTGCATGGCAAAGGGGTTAGCCGACGTGCGCGCGCCCACCCACAGAATGTCGATGCCGTATTTTTTGGCAAGCTCCACATGCTCCGGCGTGGCCACCTCGGTGGCGGTGAGCATGCCGGTCTCTTTCTTCACCTCCTGCATCCAGGGCAGGGCTGCCTCGCCGTTGCCCTCGAAACCTCCCGGCTTGGTGCGCGGCTTCCACACGCCCGCACGGAAGATGTGGCAGCCCTTGTTGGCGAGCTGCCGGGCGGTGGTCATCACTTGTTCCTCGGTCTCGGCCGAGCACGGGCCTGCGATTACGATAGGTCTCTCGCCGTTGTCTGACGGCAAGTTGAGGGGTTCGAGTTCCAATTCCATCATATACCTTGTTTTATTGTTGTTTTAATTCTTTCCAAAGCCTCTTTCATCTTTTCGTCTTTCGCACAGAGACTGATGCGAATGTAGCGGCGGCCATTGTTGCCGAAGATAAACCCAGGCGTGATGAAGACGCGGGCCTTATGCAGCACGGCCTCGGTAAGGTCCTCCACATCATTGTATTTGTCGGGAATCTTGCCCCATAGGAACATGCCCACCTGCGAAGGGTCGAACGTGCAGCCCAGGACCCGCATGATCTCCTCGGCTATGACGCGGCGGCGGTGATAGTTCTCAATGTTGTTCACGCGGTGCCATTCGGGCGTGTTGGTGTTGAACGCCTCAGCCGCTGCGAGCTGTATGCCCCGGAACGTTCCGTTCTCTATGTTGCTCTGTATCTTGAACATCCACGATATATACTCAGGGTTGCTCACCATCATGGCCACCCGCCAGCCCGGCATGTTATGGCTCTTCGACATCGAGTTGAACTCCACGCAGCAGTCCTTGGCCCCTGGCACCTGCATGATGCTCATAGGGTGCTGGTTGAGTATGAGCGAATAGGGATTGTCGTTGACCACGAGTATATCATGGCTTCTGGCAAACTCCACGAGCCGCTCGAGGGTCTCACGGCGCGCGTTGCCTCCCGTCGGCATATTGGGATAGTTGGCCCACATCACCCTCACCCGGCTCAGGTCCATGCGCTCGAGCTGGTCGAAGTCGGGCTGCCAGCCGTTGTCCTCGCGCAGGTCGTAGTTGACGATCCTCGTGCCGAAGAGCTTGCTCACGGCAGTGTAGGTGGGGTAGCCGGGGTCGGGTATGAGCACCTCGTCGCCGTCGTTGCAGAATGCGAGCGTGACGTACATGATGCCCTCCTTGGAGCCAATGATGGGCTGTATCTCACGCATCGGGTCAAGCTCCACGCCATAGACGCGCTTGTAGAAGCCCGCCATGGCGTGGTGCAGCTCAGGCAGTCCGCTCGTGGGCTGGTAGCCGTGGGCATTGGGGTCGCGGGCCACCTCGCAGAGCTTGTCGATGGTCTGCCGCGAGGGCGGCATGTCGGGCGAGCCGATAGCCAGCGATATGATGTCCTGGCCACCGGCGTTGAGGCGCGCCACCTCCTTGAGCTTCCGGCTGAAATAATACTCCTGTATGCTGTTTACTCTTTCTGCTGGTCTCATAGTCTTTGCTGTTTTAAGATGCTTTGTATTCACCCAATATCTTCAATGTTTTCACCAGGGGCGTTATGGCGTCTATGGACTGCCGGTAACGGATGAGGTCGTTGAAGGTGACATCGACGTAGAACAAGTATTCCCACTCATGGCCGATGACGGGCAGCGATTGTATTTTGGTAAGGTTGATATCGTAGAAGCTTAGTATGGTCAGGACCTTCGACAGCGACCCCTCCTCGTGGGGAAGCGAGAACACAAGGCTGGCCTTGTCGGCCTCGTTGAGCGGCCTGAGGAAATCGGCCTTGCGCGGGTCGCTGACGACGAGGAAGCGCGTGAAGTTGTGCTTGTTGTCCTCGATGTGGTTCTCTAGCACTTTCAGCCCGTACATCTCCGCCGCGTCGGCATGGCAGATGGCGGCCCATCCGTGGCACTGCTTGTCGTGGATGAACTCCGCACTTCCAGCCGTGTCCTCAGCCTCAACAGCCTTCAGGTCGGGGTGATTGGCAAGATATTCGCGGCACTGCATGAGCGCCACGGGATGGGAATGTACCTCGCGGAGCGTCGTCCAGTCGTCGTCGGGCAGGCAGCAGATGCTGTGGGTGATGTGGAGCTTATGCTCGCCCACTATCGACGTGCCGCTGTCGCGCAGCAGCTCATAGTTGTGGAGCAGTGACCCGGCAATGGTGTTCTCGATGGCCAGCATGCCGATGATGGTAGGATCGCGCCTGATGCGCTCGAACACGCCCTCGAACGTAGCGCAGCAGATAATCTGCACCTGCTCACCCTCGAAATACTGATGGGCCGCAATGTCGTGGAACGAGCCCCGGTAGCCTTGTATCGCTATTCTTTTCATTGTCTTGCTGTTGTCAAATCAAAAATCCCGCCTCAATAGATACTGAAGCGGGACTATGATGTAAACCTTTCGGATTAACTGTCGTTTGTCTTAAGTTGAAATTCACACGCAACTTCCCGCTTCACAATTTCTTGCAAAGTAAAAGTAAAAATAGGAATATGCTGCGTAAAACTTCATTGTGAATGTTGTTTTAATATTAATTCGATTGCAAAATTATATCTTTTCTATCAAACGCGCAAATAATTTGGGTAAAAAGTGAATAAAATGTCTGCTACACCTTATTATATTGTGGGCATCTCCGGCATCCGCCCTCGATGATAATAAATGTTAAATCAAATCACCGAAAGGGACATCGCGGGGCACGGCTCCGTCTTAATGATGTAAAACAACCTAAATATGGACTAAAAACATAGCAACCATGAGATTGAAAAGTAAACAACCATTGGCATGGAAGGTCATATTGTTCCTTCTATTGCTCACGTTAGGGAACGCCTTGGGAGCATCGGCACAGTCCAATCTCATCACCATGAGACTGAAGAATGCCGCCCTCATCGACGTCTTCAATCAGATTGAGCGGCAGACCACCTACCGTTTCTCGTATTTCGACGCAGAGATTGACGCCCAGAGAAACATCACCCTCTCCGTGAAAAAGGCCAAGGTGAGCGCCGTCCTCGACCGATGCCTTAAAAACCGCAATCTAACCTACCGCATCGTGTCGGACAAGTCAATCGTCATTCTCAAGAAAACGCCCAAGTCCACCACGCAGGACAAGGCCGACAAGGCCTCCCGCCCTACCGGCGCTACTCGTAAGGTCACCGGCGTCATCACCGATGAGCATGGCGAGCCCGTTGTGGGTGCCAGCGTCCTAATTAAAGGAACGGGCAAGGGCATCGTCTCCGATCTCGACGGGCGCTTCACCCTCGACGTGCCGGCAGGGGCTACCCTGCGCGTCACCTACGTGGGATTTTCCGACAAGGAGGTCAGGGTCGGCGACAGAAGCCGCATGGACATCGTCATGCAGGAGGACTCCCACGTACTCGACGAGGTGGTGGCCGTGGGCTACGCCACACAGAAGAAGGTCGATATGACCGGTGCCGTCTCGTCCGTCAACATCGGCGAGCTGACTGAAAGCCGTCCTTTTACCAACGTCACCCAAGCCCTCGTGGGCCAGGTGCCGGGACTCAACGTTGTGTCGTCATCATTTCAGCCGGGCAATGACAACCTGTCGTTTACCGTCCGCGGCCAAGGCACGCTGAACAACTCCAACCCCTTAGTCATCATCGACGGCGTGGAGTCGGCATTCAACACGGTCAACCCGCAGGACATCGAGAGCGTCTCCGTACTTAAGGATGCCTCCTCGGCTGCCATCTACGGCTCGCGTGCCGCCAATGGTGTCATTCTGATTACAACCAAAAAAGGAAAGACAGGGCGTGTGAAGGTCGATTACAACGGCTACGTCTCGTTTGAGAGCGTGAGAAAGAACTTTGAGCCCGTCAGCAACTATGCCGACTACATGGAGCTTGTCAACGAGGGCTATACCAACGGCGGCATGGCGGCCCCATTCTCGCAGACGACCATCGACACGTGGCGCAACGCCACCGACCACTGGCTCTATCCCAACACCAACTGGATGGACGCGCTGTTCAAGACCGGTGCCATGCAGAACCACATTGTCTCCATGTCAGGCGGCACCGACAAGCTGCGCTTCTACTCCTCACTCGGCTACAACGACAATCCGGGCGTACTTGACAACTCCGGACTGAAGAAATACACCATGAGGATGAACGTGGAGGCCGACATCAGGCCATGGATAACGCTCGGGCTTAACCTCAACGGCTACCTCTCCGACATGCAGCCGGGCTACAACTACATGGCCCAGATGTTCACGTTATGCGGAGCAAGCACTCCGGGCATGGTCTATCGCGACCAGCAGGGACGCTTCACCATGGGCTCCAACCCGGAGGAAGCCACTACCGCCAACACCAACAACCCCGTGCGCATGCTCTATGCCTTTTCGGGCAAAAACCGCATCACCAATCTCAGGCCACGCTTCGTGGCCACGCTGCGACCCTTTAAGGGCTTCTCGCTTACAGGCAGCTTCAACTATGAGATGATTGACCAGAAAGTGACCAAGAAGCCGGAGTACCCGGAGCTCATCGATCTCTGGACCGGCCTCGACAACAGCGTGGCGGGCCAATACTACGTGACCAACACGAGCCAGAAAACCGACCGCTACTTCAACGATCTCGTGGCGCGCTATAATAATAAGGTATTCGATAAGCTCGACATCGGGGTCATGGCAGGTGCAAGCAATGAGCTGTACCGCACCGACGCGTTCTCGGCAACGAAATACGACCTCATCGACCCGTCGCTCGACGTCATCTCTGCCGCCACGGGCGAGGCCAGTGCCAGCGGCAACCGCAGCGAGTGGTCCATGCGCTCGTTCTTCGGGCGCATCAACCTGAACTGGGACGAGAAATACCTCTTGGAGGCCAACCTCCGCGCCGACGGCTCTTCACGCTTTGCCAAAGGCAGGCGGTGGGGCTACTTCCCCTCCATATCCGCAGGATGGCGCATCAGCCAGGAGAAATTCATGCAGGGCATTCTCAACGGCCAGTTGTCCAACCTGAAGTTGCGCGCCTCCTACGGCTCGCTGGGCAACAATGCCGTCGGCAACTACGACTACCAGTCACTCTACACCACCAACGGTGTGGGCAACAACTACAGTCTGGCCGACCAGATGGTGGTGGGCCTGGCCCGCAACGCCATCGCCAACCCGAAAATGACCTGGGAAACGACCCACGTGCTGAACTTCGGCGTTGACTTCGGCCTGTTCAACAATCGGCTCAACGGTACAATTGACTATTTCAACAAGCGCACGTCCAACATTCTCATCAATCTCCCCGCTCCCGCCGTGCACGGCAGCGCCTCCATCCCAAAGACCAACAGCGCCGTGGTCACCAACAACGGTATTGAGACTACCCTGTCGTGGAGGGACCGTATCGGCGACTTCAGCTACGGCATCAGCGGCAACTTCAGCTATGTCAAAAACCGGGTGACCAAGTACAAGGGCAAGGACAAGGCCGGCATGTCGATTAATGCGGCCAAGGTGATTTGGGAAGGCCACAGCATCAATGCCCTCTACACCATGGTGGTTGACCGCATTGTGCAGACCGACGACGACCTGGCAAAGGTACAGGAAATGATAGACAATGCGCCCCTCGACGAGAATGGAAACAAGAAAGACCCATTTGCGGCCACCGGCACGCCCGCGATGGGCGACATTCTCTATAAGGATGTCAACGGAGACGGCATCATCGACTACAACGACAAGGAAATCAAGGGCGACAACCAGTGTCCCTACCTGGCCGGCCTCACCTTTGACGCCACCTGGAAAGGCTTCGACTTTTCACTGTTCGCCCAGGGGCAGTTCGGCGGCAAGACGTTCTGGCTGACCAAGGGTTTCAACATGCCCGTCGTGGAGCTGGGCTTCCAGCTCAGCAAGCGGGTCGTCGACGGCCGGTGGTACGAAGGCCGGACTGATGCCACCTATCCCCGTCTCCTCCCGTCCAACTACCAGCGGAACATTCAGATTTGCGACCTCTACCTTGAGAACAAGTCGTTTGTAAAGATCAGGAATATCCAGTTGGGCTACACCATACCCCACTATCTGACCAACAAAATCGGACTCGACCGCGTCAGGGTTTATGGCAGCCTTGAGAACTTCTTCACCTTCACCAACTACCACGGTATTGACCCTGAGGCGTCAGGATCGGTGACCTACCCCTCGATGAGGCAGGTCGTAATGGGAATCAACCTCTCCTTCTAACCACCTAAAGTCAAGAAATATGAACACACGTTTTATCCAAAAGGTATATGGCATCATCGCCCTGCTGCTGACACTGTGCCTGAACTCTTGCGGCAGCAGTTCCTCGGAGACCGACCCCGCTCCCGAGCCTCCCACCCCGGTCACTCCGGAGGGACAGCGGTGGCTCACGGCGCACCCGCGTCTTCTGGTCAACGACCAGGAGATAAAGGCCGCGAAAGACTTGTCAGGCAAGGATGCGGATGTGAAAGAATTGTACAACTATGAGATCAACAAGGCACGCGCCTATGCGCTCCTGCCTCAAATAGACTATAAAGTGGATGAGGGCGGTCGCATGCTCACCACGGCCGGCACCTATATGACCCGGCTCATCACCATGTCGCTGGCCTACCGGCTCACAGGGAGCAAGCTGTACCTCAACGCCGTGGAGAAGTCGCTGAAA
Source organism: uncultured Prevotella sp. (assembly GCA_902497035.1). Lineage (GTDB taxonomy): Bacteria > Bacteroidota > Bacteroidia > Bacteroidales > Bacteroidaceae > Prevotella. The sequence continues at coordinate 33,078 of CABVDL010000006.1, read as the reverse complement.
TGGATATGCGCCTACCCCGACTGGCACCCCGCCCACTATCTGGACACGTCATACCTGACCGTCGGCGTGGCCATCGCCTACGACTGGCTGTACGATGCCCTCTCTGACGAGACCAAGGCGCTGGTGCGCAAGAGCATCTACGACAAGGCCCTGAGCCTAGCCTTAAAGGAATACAAGAATGCGGATGCCAGCACCTGGGTGAACAAGGAAACCAACTGGAACGTAACCTGCCACACGGCCATGGTGCTTGGTGCCTTAGCCGTGGCAGAGGATTACCCGGAGGCCGCCAACACTGTTTTGGACAAGGCCATTACCTATATGCCCACCTGCCTGAAGTATTTCAAGCCAGACGGTGTATGGTATGAGGGCAATACCTACTGGATTATGACGACCGAGTTTCTCACCCTGTACCTGAGGGCCATCGCCGACAACGACCCGACCCACAACAGTATCGCAGCCCTCCCGGGCATCAAGGAGACGGGAACATTCTTCCTGCGCACACTGCAGTCGTCAGGCGACATGTTCTGCTACGCCGACGGCCATTCCACGACACCTGTCAATTACCCCACCTTCTTCTACTTCGCCAAGGCCTTCAACCAGCCCGAGCTGGCCCAGTGGTGCAGGGGCGAGATTAAGAAAAGCATAGCGAACAACAGCACGCTCAATGAGTTCTTCTTCCTCAGCTTGCCCTGGTACAACACGGCGACAGCATCAACCACAGCCATCCCGTCGCTTCAGGTCTTCCACAACGACATTGCTGACATCGCAGTTCTCTGTGGAGACCAGTCAAAGGCTGGCGCGCTGAAGCTCATCACCAAGGGCGGCCAGCCCATGAAGAGCCACCAGCAGATGGATGCCGGCACCTTTGTCGTGGGCTCCGACGGCATCGACTGGACGGCAGAACTTGGCGCGGAGAACTACAACGTGCCTGGTTTCTGGGAGAACAAGGCCGGAGGCAGGCGATGGAACTACTTCCGCAACAATAATTTCTCTCACAACACCATCGCCATTGACAAGCAGCTGCACAACGCCGAAGGCTCGGCAAAGGTGAGCAATGCCATCTACGACGGGGCCAACCCGTCGGTAACCATCGACATGAGCAGCATGCTCTCACCGCTCGCACAGTCGGCCCACCGCACCTTTACCCTCGTCGATGACTACACCATCGACGTGACCGACGAGGTGCAGCTCGCCAAGGCCACCTCGACCATCAACTGGATTGCCGGCACGACGGCCACTGTGCAGGTCAACTGCAACACGGCATGCCTGACCAAAAACGGTAAGAGCTTCTGGATTAAAATCATCTCTCCCGAGAACGCCACATTCACCACCTACGCCGCAAAGACCAGTTCAACGGCCGAATATGCCATCAGCGGTGTCACCATGCTGCAGGCTGACTGCAAGCTGCCCGACGGAAAGAACAAAGTAGTGGTGAGGCTGAGCAGCAAGGAACTGAAGTAATCATCTATAATACAGTATAATATGAAAAGCAAATTCAAATATATCATAGCAGCATCCGTCTGCGGCCTCATGCTCACCGGATGCTACGACCTCGACAGAGCACCTGCCAACCAATTGAGTTCCCTGACTTTCTACAAAAACCAGACGCATGCCGATGAGGCGATGATGGGCGTGTATTCCGTGATGCGCAACGAAAACTGCATGGGCCAGAACTACCGGTTTGACGTATTGGGAGGGCTGTGTGACGGCCAGGTGCAAAAAATAACGACTGTGCAATTAGGCACCTACGATGCTTCCTCTGCATTCCTGATTTCCTATTGGCAGACCACCTACGAGGGCATTGCAAGGGCCAACATGGTGTTGCAGAACATCAACAACACCGATATGACCGACTCCCTGAAGGCGCAGTACAGGGGTGAGGCCCGCTTCATGCGCGGACTCTACTACTTCTACCTGTACAAGCTGTGGGGCGGCGTGCCCATCTACGACGAGAGCTTCAACGTGGAGAACTACGAGCAGATGAACTATCCCCGTAGCACCGAGGAGCAGACCATCGACTTCATCCTTGCCGATATGGACTCGGCCATCGCCGTACTGCCGGAGGCCTGGGATGCCGCCAACCTGGGACGCGCCACCCGCTATTCGGCCCTGGCCCTCAAGGGCAAGGTGCTGCTGTACAGGAAACGCTACCAGGAGGCCTCGGAATGCTTCCAAAAGGTCATCGACTCCGGCAGGTATGAGCTGTATCCCAACTACGCCGACCTCTTCCAGCCTGCCGCCGACAACTGCAACGAGATGATATTCTCCATACAGACCACGAGCGGAGCCACAAGCAATGTGGGGCTGCCGTCCTGCCTCTACCTCGGTATCCGGTCGACATGGGGATGGGACTGGAACCAGGTATATCCCTCGGTGGAGCTTGTCGACAGCTACGAATACAAGAACGGGCGGCCGTTCAACTGGGACAACTTCATTCCCAACTTCACGGAGTCGAACAATGTCAAGAAAGCCACTTTCCGTGCCACCTTTGACGGCAACAAGGTGAGCAAATATCCGGCTGCAAAGGGACAAGCTGCTGGCCATGTACAAGCAGCGCGACCCGCGCATGGATGCCAGCATCATCCTGCCCTACACCCATTTCTTAGGCTACGCCGACAACCATGAGATAGACTGTGAGTATGCCATCGCCGGATCGTCGATTAAGGGTGCCAACTGGGGCTACATCCAAGTGGACCGCGGCCTGGAGATTTACCTCTGGCGCAAGTTCGTACCCATCGGCGACATGGACGGTCAGATGTTCGACCGCAAGCAGACCCCCATCAACTTCCCGCTGATACGCTATGCCGACGTGCTGCTCATGCAGGCCGAATGCCTGAATGAGCTGGGCGACCAGCAAGGTGCCATCAGCCTCATCAACCAAGTAAGGACAAGGGCCGGTGTGGCCCTGATTAACAATGGCAGTCCCTGGACACGTGCCACCACCCACGACGAGGTGTTCCAGCGCATCGTCCACGAGCGCGCCGTAGAGCTGGCCGGCGAGGGTCACAGCTACTTCGACCTGAAACGCTGGGGCAAGCTCGACACGCTCAATGACCGGCGGGTGTGCGACATAACAGGCACCTACCGCTGGACACGCAAGGTGACCGACCGCGACTATCTGTGGCCCATCCCGAGCAGCGAGGTGGAGAAGAACCCGAACCTGGAACAGAACCCGGGCTGGTAATTATTGTAAACCAATAGAAAACCAGGCAATATGATGAAGCGCATGCTAATTCTCATAACACCCTTTCTTGTCTCTACGGCCCTGGCACAAGGCCAGGCCGTAAAGGCAGAGAAAATCAGGATAGACGGATGGCTGGGACAGAAGATTGGTCAGTGCATCCGATACCAGACCATGGGTGAGGACGTTGACCAGCTCACCGCGCCTTTCTACCACCACGAGGAGACCGGCCGATGGCAGACGGAGTTCTGGGGAAAATGGATGTTAGGGGCCGTCGGGGCCTACCATTACTCTCCCAATCCGCAGCTGTACAACAAGATGGAACGGTCGGTCAGGCAGATGCTCTGCGCGCAGCTGCCCGACGGCTATATCGGCAACTACAGTCCCGGAAGCCAGACTATGAATTGGGACATCTGGGGCAGGAAATACACGGCCATGGGGCTGTTGGCTTGGTATGACCTCACTGGTGACAAGAAGACTCTGGCATCTGTCCGCCGTCTCATCAACCATCTTATGACACAGGTGGGCGACGGCAAGGCGGACATTGTACAGTGCGGCATCTACAAGGGCATGCCCAGCTGCTCGGTCATCATCCCGGTGTTGCGCCTCTATGAGTTTACCCGCGACCCCCGCTATCTCGCATTCGCCCGTTATATCGTCGCGCGGGGCGAGAGTACAGAGGGGCCGCAGCTCATCGGTAAGGCCGACGTGCCAGTCGCCCTGCGGTGGCCGCACCCTGCCAACTGGTACACTAAGGAGAATGGGATGAAGGCTTATGAGATGATGTCGTGCTACATGGGGCTGCTCCGTCTCTACCACATCACACATGAGGAGAGCCTGCTCCGTGCCGTGGAAACGGCCGTTAGTCATATCATGCAGGAGGAGATCAACATTGCCGGCTCGGGCAGTGCCTTCGAATGCTGGTATGGCGGAAACCATCTGCAGACCCTGCCCGCCGCCCATACGATGGAGACCTGTGTGACCGTCACCTGGATGCAGCTCTGCGCGGAACTGCTGAAGGTCACTAAGGATACAAAGTATGCGGACGAGATTGAGCGGTCAGCCTACAACGCACTGATAGCCTCCATGCGCGCCGACGGTCAGAAGATAGCCAAGTACAGTCCGCTCGCCGGCCACCGCTACGAGGGTGAGCGGCAATGCGGACTCGACATCAACTGCTGCACAGCCAACGCCCCCCGCGGCTTCTGCCTGCTACCGTCGGTCATGTACGGGGGAGACAACGGCGAGATTGACGTCAACCTCTATGCGCCGTCCACGGCAACCGTCTCCATAGACGGACGGCATCAAGTGGAGATGACGCAGATCACCGGCTATCCAGCCGACGGAAAGGTGGAGATACAAGTGTCGCCCTCACGCAGCCATGTGTTCACCGTAGCCCTCCGCATTCCCCAGTGGAGCCGCCACACGCGCGTCAGCGTCAACGGAAACGACTGCGGAAACATCACGCCCGGCCAATACTGCCGCATACACCGCACGTGGACGAAAGGCGACCGCATCGTGCTGAACCTCGACATGCAGGGGCAGCTACAGGAGAACAGCCACTGTCAGGCCATCACCTACGGTCCCGTCGTGCTGGCAAGGGGCAGCCGTTTCCAGGACGGATTTGTGGATGAGGGCGTTGACATCAAGGCCAACAACGGCACCGTGGCCCTGCAAAGGGCAGAGCCGGCGGACTTCGCCCAGCTGACGTTCACCGTGAGCACCATCACGGGAACCAATCGGGAAGGCGTACGGCCCCGCACCATCCACCTCTGCGACTTCGCCTCTGCCGGCAACGACTGGGACGACCGGCAGCGCTACCGTGTATGGCTGCCCAAGGTGATTGACGTACGGACGGAGAACGTAAACGAATATAAATAAGGAGAAACCATGCGAAAGAAATGTAAAATCATCATACTTTTGCTTCTCACAGGGGGCTGCATGATGCCCGGCGGACTGCTTGCCCAACGGCATCAGACACAGGGCGGGAAACCAATTGCCGACCATGGAGCCACTGAGCTTACACCCTCGCGGTCGGAGTATTTCTCCTGGATCAGCCATACCAACGAGGGACCGACGGAGGCTCAGACCCTGGCCAACCTCAACTATTTCAAGTGGCTTCGCGACACGTATGGCATGCAGCTCGACTTCTATGCCTTTGATGCAGGAGTAATCGACGGCGCACACGTCTATGGAAACCTAAGCACCACACACTTCAGGAAGCTCTTTCCTGAGGGATTTGGACGGGTGAGCGGCATAACCAGGGCGATGGGTACGAAGCTCGGTCTTTGGGCCGGGCCCGACGGATTCGGCAATATGCAGGAGGAAGCCGAGGCACGCATCCGCATGATGGTCGGGCTTGTAAGGAACGACAACTTCGGGCTGTTCAAGTTCGATAAGGTCTGCGGCGACCTGCGTCCCTCCAAATACGGCTACTTCGAGCGGATGATGACGGAAATCAGAAAGGCCGACCCCGACTTTGTCGTCCTCAACCATCGGCTCGACCTCGGGCCGGGCACCCGCTTCTCCACAACCTACCTGTTAGGCGGAGACGAGACCTACATCGACGCGCATATGACCAACACCACCACCGGCACTCACCATCGCGTGGCTGCATTGTCGCGCCACAACCCTCCCACCCGGCTCACCGAGGACCACGGCGTGTGCCTCTCCTCGTGCCTCGACTATTGGGACGACGACCTCGTGCTGCAGGCATTCTGCCGCAACCTCATCCTGGCCCCGGAGATTTACGGCAATCCCTGGCTGCTGCGTGACGACGAACAGGCGCAAATGGCTTTCCTTTTCGACCTGCACAGGCAGAACCGCGACATTCTCACGGAGGGCATGGCCTTGCCCGAGAGCCACTACGGTCCCGATGCCGTGAGCCGCGGCAACGGGAACACCCGATGGCTCGTGCTGCGCAACCTGAGCTGGAACCCCGTCAGATACACCGTCAGGCTAAACGGAGAAATAGGCCTGCGGAAGAAAGGTAAGGTAGCGGTCAGACAATACCATCCCTACATCCAATACCTTGGCCGGCACGCTTTCGGCGACACAGTGCAGGTGGAGGTGCTGCCCTTCCGCGCGTGTCTCGTGAAAGTGACGGCCGAAACGGAGAAAGACCCCGTTGTGGATAATGCCCATCCCTACCGCATCATAAAGGGCGGACCGGGGAGAAAGGACCGCATCGTGCGCCTGAACATTCCCAAGTCAACCTCCGAATGGCACCGAAGGATAGCGGTGATGGACACCTGCGCAGTCCCGGCCGACATACGTGCGCTGTACGATGCCACGCTGTTTGCAGCCGACAACAACCCCTTTGAGGTGCGCTCGCTCCATCGGTCGGGGCCAACCCGAATCTCAGAGGTTCAGAAAGCGCGAGACGCTTTCTTCCACTCGACCACTTTCATCCGCCGCGAGCTATGGGACAAGAACCTCTTTGACGGTGACCCCGCCACCTGTTTCTCGCTCGCATGGCGCGGCGGCGATCCGAGGCCGCACGGCATATCGGCATTCACCCTCGACCTCGGCAAGGCGGAAACAGTGGACAGTCTGGTCCTGACCACACCCGACGAATACTCCCTCCAGCCCCTGAAAGTTGAGGAAGGCACCGTAGCGGAAGTGTCGGCCGACCTTAAAAGCTGGCAGCAGGTGGTTTTCGTGGGCCGTCCCCATGCGGTCATACCCTTGTCCCATTTGGGGCCAATACGCTACCTGAAGTTTCTGCCCTGCCCCATCCAACTTGCCGAGGTGACAGGCTACAGAAACGGCAAAGTCCTGGACCGCAGCCTGTGGCGTGCCTCCAATCTCTTCCTGCCCTACGGCACCGCCTATACGACAGCCGCCCGCACCTGGAAGAGCAGCTTCACCCTGAGTCACATCTACAAGGGGGCCTACCTCTGCATCGCCATCAACGGAAAGCACGGCTGCGAGGGCGCATGGGCCGCCTGCAAGATAGACGGCAAGCTTGTGGGATGCCCCGACCGCGCGCCCTCCTACCCGGCCAACACCTGGGAACGGCGGGTGCAGGAGAGGGACGGCAACTACACCTACTATCTTCCGCTCACTCCCGACATGGCCGGGAAGCAGATTGAAGTGGTGGTGATGGCTTTCAATCAAGAAGCATCCGGCCTGAGGCCGGAGGTCTGGCTCACCGCCCACTTCTGAGCAAAGACCCGCCAAGACAACACACCGAATGGTTCATTCCATTATTCAATAACTTAAAACTTTATTTTATGAAACATGTCAAACTTTTAGTGGCCTCCCTGCTGATGGCACTTCCCCTGCAAGGCTTTGCCGACGAGGGGATCAGGCTCATGCTGAAGGACGGCAGCAAGGTAGAGTACGCCCTGTCGCGCCATCCAAAACTGGTCTTCGGCGACACTTCCATCACGCTATCGACATCGGACGGGGAACAGAAGACCTTTGCGATGGCATCCGTGCAGCGTCTCACATTCAGTGATGTCGCATCCGGCATCGCAGCCGTCAAGGGCGCGCCGGCCATCACGGTAAGGACCACCGCCAACGGTGTCTACGTGAGCGGATTGACCGCCCACGACATTGTGTCCGTATTCTCAGTAGACGGTAAGGTCGTGGCCTCCGGTTGTGCTGGGAATGCCTGCTCCGACATCTCCCTGCGGCTGCCCGCAAGCGCTCCCGCCGTCTACATCCTGAAGACCAAATCAGGTTACAGCCTGAAATTTGTGAAACACTAACTTTATTGAGAACCTAAAATTTATCGAGATTATGAAAAAGATTTTATTACTTGCCGTGCTTGCATTGTCCACGCTGACAATCAGCGCACAACACCATGTCTATGTCTGGAACAGCGACAATACGGTCACCGTCTCCGGCAGCGACGTTGACAGTGTCACCTTCGCCATCCCGTCCGACATCGTGAAAGTCGAGACGGGTGATGCCACCAATGTCACAGGCACGTCGATGAAGGCGACCTGCACCACCACTACGGCGACCTCGTTCAGTGGCGTTGTGGAGGAGGGCATATGCTACTCAGCAACCAATGAGGAGCCTAACATCTGCGACACCAAGGTGCCCTATGCCACATCGGTCAAGAATGGCACATGGGATGCGACTATTGACGGCCTCACAGGCGACACCAAATACTATTACCGCTCCTATGCCATCATCGGCAGCACGGCCATCTATGGCGTGGTGAAGCAGTTCACCACAAGCAAGGCTGCAGAGTATGTCGACCTGGGTCTCAGCGTGAAGTGGGCCACCTGCAACTTGGGTGCCACCAACCCAGAAGATTATGGTAACTACTACGCATGGGGAGAGACTGAGCCGAAGGACACCTACACCAAAGAAAACAACAGCCTTTATAGTGGAGGAAACTATATCAAATACAACACTCGAGGAACAAAAGAGACACTGGAAGCTGATGACGATGCTGCAACGGTTGCATTGGGATCGGGTTGGCGCATACCGACACAGGCCGAATGCGAAGAGCTTATCAACAACTGTGACTGTATTTGGACAACACAAAACGGCATCAAGGGATACAAGATTATCGGTACAAACGGAAACTCCATCTTCTTGCCTGCAGGAGGACAGAAAAATGGATCCACCTTAACAGATCAAGGAACAACCTTTTTCTATTGGACGAGCAACTCATGGAATGGAAGCTACGTGGGCAATGCTTATGATTTCGCAGGCAACGAAAAGATCATACAAACGAGCAACTACGGACGCCACCGCGGAATGACCATCCGTCCTGTGCACGAATAAGCGCGACCTCCCGTCGATTAAACAATTAGCACAAGGCCGGATTTCGTGAGGAACCCGGCCTTGTGGAATATAAATCCGGCACCATTAACCAGCACGCCCGTTCCAATTGAGACATTCAGTAACTCACTTCTTTAATAAACGCTAAATAATGAGTAATGTTGACTATTTCTTAACAAAAAATGCGTATCTTTGTAGTAGTGTTACCGTTAGAAGGCATGCAGCAATGACCAGAGAACAAATACTCATACAGGCACTACGTGATGGAAATGAGGCGGCGCTTGGCAAAATCTACGACCTATACGCCAAGGACCTGTTGGCATATTGTTACGCTTACGTGAAGTCAAAGGAGGACTCTGAGGAAATCGTGCAGGACACCTTTGTCAAGCTGTGGAAGATAAGGTCTACCATCATTAGGGAGGACACGCTGCGGCCATTCATCTTTACCATTGCCCACCGAAAAATCATTGACCTGCTCAGGCAACGCGTCAGGAGCATTGCCTTTGAGGACTTCATGACGCTCCGCTCATCAATAGTTGAGGGGGACAGTGACATTGACTTCGACCAATACGTCCGGCAGGTGAAGAGTTCCATCCGACAACTCACCCCAACTCAACAGAAAATCGTATGGATGTCAGACTTCGAGGGGATGAACAACGACGCGATTGCCGGCAAGCTGAACATCAGCGAGAAAACCGTGAGGAACCAACTCTCTTTAGGCAACAAAAAGCTGCACGCCCTCATCAAGGATTTTTTGAAAATCTTCTTGTTTCTTATTAATCTTTAACGTGAAACTTCCCTATTATCTACGTCTATTATATGATGAAAGAGTTACTGCAAAAATATAAGGACAACACCATCACACATGAGGAGTTTGTCACACTAAGAGAACTGCTGGAAAAAGCCTCTGATGAGGAGCTGACGCAGCTTCTACAGGATGCATGGATGGCTGGCGACCAAGGTGAAAACGTCTTCACCGACACGGAGATCAGGCTGCTGAAGAAGAGCATTATGGAGAAAGTCGGCCCGGATCAACTCCAGAGCAATGCATTTGACCAAACGCAAGACGACACACAGGACGACTCTACTGTTATTCCCAGTTACACCAGGATGCAAAGGATTGCGCTTTGGGCCGCAGCTATACTGTTGCCCATATTTATTTGCTCCACTGCATACTTATATTATCTACAAACAAAGGTGACGGAGGAGACCATCGTGTTCTCAACTGACGAATTCTCCACCGACATGGATGACAGGGCCTCCTTGCAGCTTCCTGACCACAGTAAGGTCATTCTTAACAGAGGGTCGAAAATAGCGTACAGAGCCGGCAACTTCTCCAAGGACAAACGGACTATCGCATTCAACGGAGAGGCCTACTTTAACATTGCCAAAGACCCCCGGCACCCTTTCATCGTTCAGGGCAACGGCTACACCGTGGAAGTTAAGGGTACCAAATTCAATATTTCTGACTATCGGCAAGACGACGAGATAGTCGTCTCACTGGATGAGGGTGTTATCTCATTACAGACCCCCCAGCACCCCGGCACGACCATGAATGCCGGCCACGTGGCATATATCGACAAGAAGACCGGGGCTATCGAGGTAAAGGAAGAAACCTATCAAGACGACCATACCTCCTGGCTCCGAAATGAGATAGTGCTGCGTCATGCAACGCAGGACGAGATGCTTGCCACTCTGAGCAGGAATTATGATGTAGTCTTCTTGCCGGCCGACATTCACTTGTCGTCGAAAACGTTTACAGGCAAACTGCCCTCCAACAATCTTCCAGAGGCGTTGAAAATCATAGAAGCACTCTATCACGTCAAGATGACTGTGGACAAGGGAACCGTTCGTATCACCAGATAGCGTGTTCCGAAAATAATGTTAAGACCTTACCCTGTATTGCACAATATTGAAGATAACTGCGTATATTTGCACCGAAGAGTAAGGAGTATTCAAGATGTACAAGACTTTCTGTTTGACAATAATGTTCTTTGCGGTCGTCTCGGCGTCGGCCCAGACTTATCTGGCCCCCGCCCAGCTCTCGCAGCCGCAGCCCACGACGCATCTTTCGCAGTCGCCGCTGCACCAGGGTCTCAACGCGAGCGTCAACCTTAGCGTAATGGCGGGCTTCGGAAAGGGCGCGCCCAAAGGTGCAGGCTTTGCGCAGAACGTCACGGCAACTTACGTGACGCCCATCGGGAAGCGTGCCTGGCTCGCCGCCGGCGGCTATATCAACCACCTCAACTGGGATGGCATCAACGTCACCAACGGCGGACTCTACGGTGAGCTGGGCTATCAGTTCAACGACCATCTCACCGGCTATGTATATGGACAGAAGTCACTGGTCAACAGCGGCTTCCAAGGCTATGGCGGCTATTATGGCTATCCGGGGTATCTCTACGGTTACGGCTTGGCGGGCTTTGGCTATGACGGCAGCTACCCCGGCCTCAACGCTTTCGGCGACAAGCTCGGGGCAGCCCTGCGCTGGACACCCAACCACAACTTCTCCCTGCAGATTTCTGTTGAGAAGAACTGGTGGCCTAAGCCCACTTCAGGCGCAGACTATTCAATACCACGCTCAGACTGGAGAATGCCATCAGCGCACTACCCCACATCGGAGTGAGCTGTACGGGTGGATTTTCAAAGAACAGATAAAGCACGCCGGCAGCCAAAGGGATGCACACGATGTTGTAGATAAAAGCCCAAAAGAGGTTTTCCCAAATCATTCTCACAGTCTTTCGGCTGAGCCTGATGCTGTCGGGCAACGCCATCATGTCGTCGGAGACAAGTGTCACCTGCGCCACATCGAGGGCCGCGTCAGTACCCGTTCCTACGGCGATGCTCACGTCGGCCAAGGCCAGTGCCTGCGTGTCATTGATGCCGTCGCCTATCATGGCCACGGTCTTTCCCTCCTTCTTCAGCTGCCTAACGAGGCTCTCCTTGTCAGAGGGCTCGCACTTGGCCTTGTAGTGACTTATGCCCGCCTTGTCGGCCCAATAGCGCACGGCCTCTTCCTTGTCGCCGCTCATCATCCACACCTCAATGCCGTCTTTCCGCAGCTGGCCCATCGCCTCACGCACGTTGGGCTTCAGGCGCTCGCGCTCTTCTGGGGGCAGATTGTCGGCCTTGGTGAAGTCAACCTGCTGGTTGGGAATGGTCAGCGTGCCGGTCTTGTCGGTCACAAGCGCGTCCACCTTGCGCAACAATTCAAGTGCCGTAGCGTCCTTAATGAGTACATGGCGGTCGGCAGCCTTGCCCATGCCTACCATCAGGGCGGTAGGCGTGGCCAGCCCCATGGCGCAAGGGCAGGCGATGACGAGCACGGTAACTGCCGAGACAACGGCCTTTGGCAGCACCGCCATGCCGCCCACGGCCAGCCATGCGACGAAAGTGAGCAGGGCTACCGCGCCAACCACTGGCACAAACACCAGTGCTGCCTTGTCAACGATGCGCTGCACGGGAGCCTTGCTGCCCTCCGCCTCCTGCACCACCTTAATAATATGAGCCAGCGCGGTATGCTCGCCTACCTGACGGGCGCGCATGCGGAACTTGCCCTGGCAGGGTATGGTGCCGGCAAGAACCCTTGAGCCCTTGCGCTTCTCGGCGGGCGTCGGCTCGCCGGTAATCATGCTCTCGTCAACATAGGCGCCATCGGGCGTCATAAAACTCTCGGCCGAAACCACCTCTCCGTCAACCGGCACTTTCTCACCGGGACGCACCTCAAGCAGGTCGCCGACATCGATGGTGGAGATGGGAACCTCACGCACCTCGCCGTCCTCTACGACGCGGGCGGTCTTCGGAGCAAGGCCCATGAGCTGCCTGATGCTTGTGGCCGTGCCGTCCTTCGCCTTTTCCTCAAGCAGGCGGCCGGTCAGCACGAACGTGATAATCATGCCGCACGAGTCGAAATACGTGAGCGTCGCGTCACCCCAGAACGTGTTGTAGGCACTGAAGACGAAGGCGATGGCCGTTGAGAGTGCCACCAGCGTGTCCATGTTGGCAGCCCCGTGGCGCAGCTGCCTGACGGCAGAAACGTAGAACTGGCGGCCGCAAAAGAACATATTGGCCAAAGCTATGAGCAGCGCCACCTGGTTGGCCACTGCCGCGCCGCCGACGTGGAGCCACCGCATGTTGACGCTCATGCCAATCACCGATAACACCCACGAGAGCAGCGTACGGCGCAGCAGCAGCGTGTACTCGCGTCTCCTGATGTCCTCCACCGAGCGGTCTTTCTCAATGACGAGGTCGTAGCCGATGCCGTTTATCTCTTTCTTCATCGTCTCCAGACTGATTTTCGACGGGTCAAAGTCAACCAGCGCGGAGCGTCCGGCAAGGCTGACTGAGGCCGACCGCACTCCGTCCAGGGAGTTCAGCTTTCTCTCGACGTTGGCCGAGCATGAGGCACAAGCCATGCCGACCACGGGTATTGTCTGTTTCATAACTATTGCTTTCTTCTTTTGTTATCCTTTTATGTATTGACAAGCACAATGGTATCGCATGCGGATGATGCACAATGGTATCGCATGCGGATGATGCCCAATGTCGCATGCGGATGGTGGCCGGCACCAGGCCGGCCACTACACTGACACCAAGGCGTAACGGCACTGGTGGCAGCGAAGGATGGCACGGATGCCAACTGCCTACAGCACCATCTCGAAGTGGCCGCAGCCATCGACCGCGTCCTTCATGGCCTCAGGCTGCACCCTGGTCTCGTCGTAGTCAACCGTCACGTTGTGGCCGGCCAGGCTCACCTCAGCCGCATTAACTCCGTCGAGCGACTTCAAGGCACCCTCCACCTTGGCCTTGCAATGCTCACATCTCATTCCGTTCACTGTAATTACCTTTTTCATTGTCGTAAGTATTAATGGTTTGTTGATTACGGTTGCAAAGTTACGACAAAAGGACGATTAAACTGTTACGAAATTCTGGGAAAAGGTTATAACATTCCGCGCCAGGACTCCTCTGCCGACTCCGCAGAGCCGGCCTGCACGGGCCACGGAGGCTTCCGCCGCACGATTGCCTACGTCGGTCACCGCAGTCCCGGCAAAGGCAAAATCCTAAAAAAACCGCACAATCTTTGCAAATATAACGGAAAAACGCTAAATTTGCATCATAGGACTATTAAACCAAATCGCTATGCTAACACAGGCAGACAGACAACAGATTGAAGGCCGCGGCATGACCGTAGCACAGGTAGAACATCAGTTAGGGCAAATCCGCCAGGGCTTTTCCTTCCTCAAGCTTGAGAGTGCGGCAGCCGTGGGCAAGGGCATCCTCGCCGAGAGCGCCGCACGGCAGCAACAAGACGTTGAGGCCTGGGAGACCTATAAGCGGCAGGGGCACAAGGTGGTGAAGTTTGTTCCTGCCTCGGGGGCAGCCAGCCGCATGTTCAAGAATATGTTTGGTTTCCTCAACGCCGACTACGATACGCCGCAGACAGACTTTGAAAAGACATTCTTCGGCCAAATCCACCATTTCGCCTTCTACGACGCCCTCAACGAGAAATGCAGGGAAAACAACAAGAAGACCATTGACGAGCTTGTGACCAGCGGCGAATACAAGGCCGTCGTTGCCAACCTGCTCACCGCCGGAGGCCTGAACTATGGACAGTTGCCGAAGGGCCTGCTGCTTTTCCACCGCTACGACGACGGCATACGCACCCCGCTCGAGGAGCACTTGGTCGAGGGCGCCCTTTACGCCAGCTCCAACGGCGAGTCACACATTCACTTCACCGTGTCGCACGACCATCTCGAGCTTTTCAAGCAACGGGTGGAAGAGAAGAAAGGCTACTACGAGCAGAAGTTCGGCATACGCTACGACATCACTTTCTCTGAGCAGAAGCCAAGCACCGACACCATTGCCGCCAACCCCGACAACACGCCATTCCGCAACGAGGACGGAACGCTGCTCTTCCGCCCGGGCGGCCACGGCGCGCTCATAGAGAACCTCAACGACATCGACGCCGACGTCGTTTTCATCAAGAACATCGACAACGTGGTGCCCGACCGGCTGAAAGGCGACACCGTACAGTGGAAGAAAGTCATCGGAGGCGTGCTGGTGCAGGTGCAGCGGCAAGTGTTCGACTATCTCCGGCTGCTGGACACAGGGCAATACAATCACGCCAAATTAGAGGAAATCATCCGTTTCGTACAGCACGACCTTTGCTGCCGCAAGGCCGACATCAAGGAATTGGAGGATGCCGAGCTCGTGATTTACATCCGCCAGAAGCTCAACCGGCCCCTGCGCGTCTGCGGTGTGGTGAAGAACGTGGGTGAGCCCGGCGGCGGCCCGTTCCTGGCCTACAACCACGACGGCACCGTAAGTCCACAAATCCTGGAAAGCAGCCAGATTGACAAGAGCAACGAGGCCTACGTGAGGATGTTCACCGGCGGCACGCACTTCAATCCCGTCGATTTGGTATGCGCCACCAAGGACTATCAGGGCAAGCCGTTCCACCTTCCCGACTATGTTGACCACAACACGGGCTTCATCAGCAGCAAGAGCAAGAACGGCCGTCAGCTGAAAGCCCTGGAGCTTCCCGGATTGTGGAACGGAGCCATGAGCGACTGGAACACGGTGTTCGTGGAAGTGCCGCTGACGACCTTCAACCCCGTGAAGACCGTCAACGACCTGCTGCGCGAGGCGCATCAGTAAAGAGCCCGCCGCTAAATCTCGTCGAGCTTGCGCCGATGCTGCCCCTGAAGCCGCTTGAACTGCGACGGCGTCATGCCGGTGACGCTCTTGAACTGGCTTGAGAGGTAAGCCACGCTGGAATAGTTCATCTCAAGGGCTATTTGCGACAGCGTCTGCTCTCCGTAGGTCAGCAGCTCCTTTACCCGCTCGATGCGCTGCTCGATGTAGTATCGCTCGATGGTTTTTGACGCATACTCTGAGAACAACTTCGACAGGCTGGAATAGTCCTGATGCAGCGTCCGGCTCAGAAAGTCGGAGAGATTGGGCTGCGCTGTGCCCTGCCGGCCGCGCACCAGCCTGATGACGGCTGCCTTTATTTGGGCAATGGTCTGCTGCCTGCGGTCGTCGAGCAGCTCGAAGCCGAGCTGCCGGAGGCTCTGCCGCAGCCGCTCACGCTGCTGGGCAGTCACGTCGCCCCCGACTACCGCCTTGCCCAGCTCCACGCTGACAGGCCTTAGCGACAGCTGCCGCAAGGCTCCGTCGACGGCCATGACGCAACGGTCGCAGACCATATTCTTAATGTACAAGGTGGTGTCTGTCATGCCTCCAAGATCTTCACGATGCGCTCACCCGTGCGGCCGTCCCACTGCTCGGGCAGGGTGCACGCTTTCCACTTTCCCGCCACCATGTCGGCCACCCGCAGGGCAAGCAGTCCGGGATCCTCGCCCACAAGGACGTTGGAGCCCACCTTCACCGTCTCGTAATGCTCGGTATAGCTGTTGAGCGTGATGCACGGCACGTGGTTGAATGTAGCCTCCTCGGCCACGTTGCCCGAGTCGGTGATGATGCCCCTGGCATGAGCCGTGAGGTAGGAGAACTCCAGATAGGGCAAGGCATTGACGATGAAGAAGTGGCGCGCGGGCAGGCCTTGCAGGCACTCGCTGACCACCGCCGCGGTTTTGGGCCGCAGCAAAGCCACCACGGGTATGTCGCCCTGACGGCTGACGATGGCCCCCAGCAGCTCACGCAGATGCGCGGTGTTGCGGAGAAGGGCCTTGCGGTTGAGCGTGAACACCAGATAGCCCTTGTCGGCCAGCGGCCGCAGCCCCGACTTCGCGTCGCCGCTGAAAAGCGCAGGGCGCACAAGGCGGTCGCTGTTGAAGCGCAGGTTATCCATCAGCACGTTGCCCACCATATACACCTTTGAGAGCTCGGCTCCCTCGCGGTTGGCGATGGAGTTGTTGCTCACTCCAGCCGTAAACAGAATGTCCGACAGCCCATCGACGACGAGCCGGTTGACCTCCTTCGGCATACTGATGTCGAAAGAGCGCGTGCCAGCCGCAATGTGCGCCAGCCGCAGTCCCTGCTTCTTGGCGACGATGGCCACGGCCATGGTGGAGGCGAGGTCATCGACCACCACCACCGTATCGGTGGGATGATGCTGAAGCCACAGCTCGAAGCGTTGCATCACGAGGCCGGTTATCTCGTTGAGGTTCTCGCAGGTGACGTTGAGGAAATCGTCAGGGCGGGCAATCTGAAGGTCATCAAACAGCGACGGCTCCACGGTTGGGTCGTCGGCAGAGCCGGTATAGAGCAGCCGGTAGCCGAGGTCAATGCCTCGGGCCTGCTCAGCCTTAATGGCACGGATAACGGGCGCCACCTTGATGAAATTGGGGCGGGCGCCACAAACAATGCAAATATTCATTTTCTATTCTATTACACACATGTCCAAGGAGGTGCATCATCAGCCGGGAAAATCCAGAGGCCAAGACCGTCAGGACATCTCCGCCATTGATGCATCTCCCTGGATGCTTACTGTCGATAATTTACTTGAACAGTTCCTTGATGCCACCCAGACTTCCCATGAGATTGGTAGCCTCGTAAGGCAGGAAGACCGTCTTGTTCTTGTCGCCGTTGGCTAGCTGCTGCAGCATGGCGATATAGTTCTTGGCCAGGAGGTAGTTGGCCGGATTGGTTGACTGTCCTACGGCCTGGGTAATCTTCTCAATGGCCGCAGCCTCAGCCTCAGCCTTGCGTATGCGGGCCGTAGCCTCACCCTCGGCGCGCAGTATGGCCTGCTGCTTGTCGGCCTCGGCGCGGTTGATGGTGGCCGTCTTGTCGCCCTCCGACTTGAGAATCTGAGCCTGCTTCTGGCCCTCAGAGGTGAGGATGGTGGCGCGTTTGTCACGCTCAGCCTGCATCTGTTTCTCCATGGCCATCAGCACACTCTGCGGCGGAGTGATGTCCTGCAGCTCAACGCGGTTGACCTTGATGCCCCACTTGTTAGTGGCATCGTCAAGCACGCCGCGCAGCTTTGTGTTGATAATGTCGCGCGAGGTGAGTGTCTGGTCGAGCTCCATCTCACCGATGATGTTTCGCAGTGTGGTCTGCGTGAGCTTCTCGATGGCGTTGGGCAGGTTGCTGATCTCATAGACCGCCTTGAAAGGATCTACAATCTGGAAGTAGAGCAGTGCGTTGATCTGCATCTGGATGTTGTCCTTGGTAATCACGTTCTGCTTGTCGAAGTCATACACCTGCTCTCGCAAGTCGATGCGGTTGCTGTAGATGTAGCGGCCACGCTGCATGGTGATGATGACCTTGGCTCGGTCAATGAAAGGAATGATGATGTTGATACCGGGTTTGAGGGTGGCGTAATACTTGCCGAGCCGCTCAATGATACGGGTCTCGCTTTGGGGAATAATCACGATAGCCATCCTGGCGAAAATAATGGCCAGCACGACGAGGCCAACTAAAACATAAAGTCCTACCATAGCTAAAAGAATTAATGTTTATGATTTTGTTTAAGGAAATAGCTCAGAATTGTTCCACGGTCACGATGATGCTCTCGCGGCCAACGATGCGCACGCGCTCGCCCTTGGCGATGCTGCCGCCGTCGCGGGCTACGGCACGCCACTCGTCGCCATCGACCTTGACGTAGCCGTCGCGGTCGGGACGGATGGCCTCGATGACGATGCCCTCACGGCCGATGAGCGCGTCGGCATTGCTCGGACGGTCGGCATGGCTGGGATGAAGATATCGAAGCGCAAAGGGCCTTACGCAATACACGCTCAGCACGGAGGCTACGGCAAAAGCCAGCACCTGAAGCCAGAACGGAACGGCAAACAGCGAGACCAGAATGGAGCATGCGGCGCCAAGTGCGAAACACATGAGGTAGAAAGTACCCGACGACACCTCTAAAATCAGGGCCAGGACGCAGATGAGCGTCCAGATGAGCCACAAGTTGGAAGTAAGATAGTCAATCATAGCGTTGGATTTTGTTCACGGCAAAGTTAGGATAATTCAAAGATAATTATCACATAATTTCATTCCATTGCGTTCCAAATGGAACAAAGTGGAACAAAATAAGGCCTTGAGGACCGTCAATTCACTGGAAAAACGTATCTTTGCCCATAAATTAAAGCATCACAAGAATGATCCGTTATCTTTTGCTCACCGTCCGGCCCATGCCGCTCTACCGCCAGGATGCCTTTTGGGTGATGGCCGTCAGCGTGCTCATCATGGTGTTCCTCATCGTGGTATTTATTATATTAAGGAAGAAGTTCGACCGGGAGATTGTCTATCAGCGCAAGATAGCGCGGTCGTATGAGCGCGAGCTGATGAGGCAGCGAAACGACAACCAGATAATGGAGGACGAGCTGCACCGGCAGGAACAGCGGCTCGCCAACACGCAAAGCGAGCTCGACAGGGTCTCCATCGAGATAGAAAACTACAAGAGCCTGCTCCGGGAAAAGGAACAAATGCTGGAGGATATCATCAGTCAGAACAAGAGCTTCATGCGGCTGCTGCACCAGACGAAGCTCGAGGGAAGCGCGCAGGACATCATCGATACCGTAAGGCGGTCGTCGGAGGGCCGTCACGAGCTGAGCGACGAAGAATGGAAACAGCTTCTGCTGGCCATCGACAAGCTCTATCCCGATTTCACCGACCTGCTGATACGCAAGCTCGGACGCGTTGACCGGCAGGAGCTGCGCGTGTGCTACCTGATACGCATCGGCCTGAGCAATCCGCAGATACAGAACATCACCAATCTTCCGCGTACCACCGTGTGGCGGTGGACAAAGAAATATGAATGGATTGCCTTACTGGACAAGGCATAGCGGAAGGCCTCCGGCCTATTGTGAGGCGCGCCACAAGTATCAGTGTAGTGGCCGGCCTGGTGCCGCAGGTACCACAGTCAGCTTCCCACCATTGGCTTTCCACCATTGGGTTCCCACCATTGGGTTCCGAATGCAATACCGACGGCTGGTGGCCGGCACAAGGCCGGCCACTACACCAATACCTGGGGATTACCTACGCTTAGTCGTGCGTTTCCTGGTTGTTGTCTTCTTGGTCGAAGTACGCTTCTTCGTAGTCGTCTTTGAGGTAGCCACCGATGCAGTTGCGGCCTTGTAATACTTCAGCGCCTCAGGCATCTCCTTCTCAAGGGCGGCAATGCGCTTGGCATCGCTGGGATGGTCGCTGAAGATATCGCTCTGGTTACTGCTTGACCCGGAGGCCATGCGTTTCCAGAAAGGAATGGCCTGCTCAGGGTCATAACCGGCCATGGCAGCGAAAATCAGTCCGATATGGTCGGCCTCGCTCTCATTGTCGCGGCTGTATTTCAGGTTGGCGAACGAGAAGCCCTGCTGGGCGATAGCCGAGGCAACGTCGCCAACACCACTGCCCACTGCAGAGTTGAGCACAGTTCCGAGGATTTGAGTGCCATACTGCTGACGTATCTGCTTCGACATCTGCTCTGCCGAATGCTTGGCCACGGCATGCGCAATCTCGTGGCCGAGTACGATGGCCAACGAGGCCTCGTTCTGCGTGTAGGGCAGCAGACCCTCATAGACCACAATCTTGCCGCCGGGCATGCAGAAAGCGTTGGCCTCCTTGTTCTGCACAAGGTTGAACTCCCAACTGAAATTCTTGACCTCAGAAGCCATGCCGTTGCTCTTCAGATAGGACTCCACGGCATTGGCCAGCCGCTGGCCGACGCGCTTTACCATGGCCGTGTTGGTGGCATCAGTGGAGACCTTTGCCGTCTTCATGAACTTGCTGTATTCCTGATTGCTGAGGCTCAGCACCTCAGCGTCTGACACTAAAAGCGAATGCTTGCGGCCCGTGACAGGCACCGTGGAGGTGGTGCCGCAGGCTGCCATCAACAAGGCGGCAGCCAAAGAACAAACTAAAAATTTAATACTCTTAATACTCTTCATCTTATTATTGATAGAAAATTATTTATTCGATACAAAGCCAACGGCCCCTTATCAGTCGCACTTTTTCATGCAAAGATATGCCATTTTCAGACAAGTTGCCCGCGTTTACGTATTTTTAACACACTTTCTCTGCTGAAGCCTCCTGTCGCAACAAGGAACAGGGTCAATACGTTAAAAGATATTATAAAAGGTGAGAGATATTTTGCTGACTTAATAAATAATAGTAATTTTGTGGGACTTGTGGCAGGCATTAAATACCCATTGCCCAAACGCTAATGATATATTCATGACTGACTATGCGAGATAGGCAGCCTAACACGGTTACAACAGAAAAAAATAAAGGTAGTATATGTTTAAGAGTCTAAGATTTCCGTTGCTTTGTGCGGTTCTCACAATGTTAGCGATGGTAGGTTGCCAAACGCCAAAGACGATTGGATATTTCCAAGACATTCAGCAAGGGCAGGATGTGCCGACGGTTCAACCTAAATACATTACGTTCCAACCAGGCGACAAGACAACCATTATCGTGAAGAGCAAGGATCCGGAGCTGGCCGAGCTTTTTAACCTTTCTACAGTCTCCTACCGCGTGGGGCAAGGCACAAGCAGCAGCTACTACAACGGCAGCCAGAACGTGTCTTTCTATACCATCGACGCTGACGGTAACATCGACTTCCCCGTCATCGGCAAGATACACATCGCCGGCCTGCAGCGCGGCGAGGTGGCATCGCTCATCAAGGGCATGCTCGTCGGCAAGGACCTCGTCAAGGATGCCGTGGTGACCTGCGACTTTGCCAATCTCTCGTTCTCAGTGCTCGGCGAGGTGGCCAGGCCGGGCCAGTACTCTATCGACCGCGACCAGATAACCCTGCTCGACGCTATCGGAAAGGCCGGCGACCTCACAATCTATGGCAAACGCGACAGCGTGACAGTGCTGAGAAACGAGGACGGACAAAGCAAAGTATACAAAGTGAACCTCTGTTCCTGGAAAGACGTGTCAAGTTCACCAGCCTATTTCATCAAGCAAAACGACGTGGTTTATGTATCGCCTAACGACACCAGGGCCAGACAGTCAACAGTCAACGGAAACAACGTGAGGTCAACCTCCTTCTGGATCTCGCTGGCCTCGCTGTTCACCTCCATCGCCGTCCTGCTCAGATAATTACAACGTAAAAATCAATTTTCTCCTATGTCCGAGATTGAAAATACCCAACAGCAAGAAGTCCAGGAAGACGGACTCAACCTCAAGTCGATTTGGCTGCTAATAATCAGCAACTGGAAATGGATAGCCATTTCCGTGATTGCCTGCCTCCTCTTAGGCGCGTACTATGTCAAGAAACAGTCCAAGCTATATGTGCGCTCGGCCATCGTTCTTATAAAAGACGAGACCAACCAGCAAGGCATCAGCGACCTTTCGAGCGTATTCTCAAACATGGGCTACAACATGGGGGGCACCAACGTAAACAATGAGCTCTACAACATCCAGGCTCCGTCGGTGCTGCTTGAGGCAGGCCGCCGTCTCGGACTGGACATGAACTACATTGTCCCAGGTACGTTTCACGACTATGAGCTATACGGCAAGACACTGCCCGTCACCGTGCGCTTTATGGGCCTCAACGACGACGAGATGGCCTCGCTGAAGCTGGAGCTGAGCGCTAACGGCAAAATCAAGATGTCGGAGTTCTCACGCGATGGAGAAATCGTGGGTGAGGACCAGACCGTCGAGGGCAACGTCAACCAGGTCATCAATACCCCTGCCGGCAAGGTTATCGTGAAGCCAACTAACTATTTCGGCTCTTTCGTAGCAGAAGACAACCTGCCCATCACGGTATTCCGCTCCACCTTATATAATATGACCACCGCCATGCAGTCGTGCCTGTCTGTGGCACTGGCCGACAAGCAGTCGTCGGATTTGAACATCAGCTATACCGACGCCATACCCGAGCGCGCCACCGATGTCATCAACACGGTAATCAGCGTCTATAAGGAGCAATGGGTAAAAGACAAGAACCAGGTCATCAGCGCGACGTCGAAATTCATCAACAACCGCATTGCCATCATCGAGAAAGAGCTGGGCGGCCTCGACGCCAACATCTCCTCCTACCGCAGCTCGCACCTCATCCCTGACGAGCAGGCAACCGCCGACCTCTATATGCAGCAGTCGAAAGACGCCAACAAGCAGATGATAGACCTCAGCACCCAGCGCGCCATGGCCACCTATGTGCGCGGCATGCTCTTCCGAAGCACGAAGAACCACTACCAGCTGCTGCCCGCCAACTCGGGCATAGACAACCAGGCGATTGAGAAGCAGATCTCCACCTACAACACGATGCTCATGCAACGCAACCAACTGGTGGCCAACTCATCGACGAAGAATCCCATCGTCGAGGACTATGACGAGCAGCTTGCCGCTATGCGCAAGTCACTCCTCGCCGGCATCGACAACCTCGTGGCAGGCATTAACGCACAAGTGGGCCAGGCACAGCTTGAGGAGAACAAGACCAAGCAGCGCATCGCACAGGCACCGGGTCAGGCTGAATACCTCCAAAGCGTAGGCCGACAGCAGAAAGTAAAGGAGCAACTTTACATCTTCCTCCTGCAAAAACGCGAGGAGAATGAGCTGTCACAGGCTTTCACTGCATACAATGTGCGCGTCATCTCAGCACCTTTCGGCTCCAACAGGCCTGTATCGCCCAAATCCAAGCAGATTATGCTCATCGCACTGGTATTGGGCCTGGCCATTCCCATTGGCATCCTCGTACTCCTACAGAACATGAACACCCGCCTGCGCAACCGCAAGGACCTCGAGGGCGTGAAGATACCTTTGGTCGGAGAGGTGCCTTACGGCAACAAGACAAAGTGGTACAAGTGCCTGACCAGAAAGGAAATGGACAAGGACAAGCTCCAGCTGCTTGTGGAAAAAGACAAGCAAGACGTGATGAACGAGAGCTTCCGCGTTCTACGCACGAAGGTGGACTATTTCATTGGCAACGACAAGAAGAAGAATGTCATACTGTTCACCTCGTTCAATCCGAACAGCGGAAAGACGTTCCTCTGCATGAACACCGCAGCTGCCATGGCCATCAAGGGAAAGAAAGTGCTCATCATCGACAGCGACCTGCGCAAGGCCACAATGTCGGCATTAGTGGGATCTCCTCACAAAGGCATCTCGCTCTATCTCAACAATATGGCCGACAATCCGCAGGAGCTGATATACAAGTCTCAAAAGGTCGACAACCTCTATGTCATGCCGGTAGGCGTAATGCCGCCTAACCCCACAGAGCTGCTGTCCAACGGCAGGATGAAGACGCTCATCGACGAGCTGCGCAGTCAGTTCGACATCATATTCTTAGACTGTCCGCCAATCGAGATTGTGGCCGACACCGAGATCATCGCCTCCTATGCCGACACCACTCTCTTCGTGGTACGCGCCGGACTGCTCGAGCGTTCAATGCTGCCTGAGCTTGACCACATCTATGAGCAAAACAAGTATCCGCACATGGCAATGATACTCAACGGTACCACGATGAGCAAGCGCTACGGATATGGCTACGGATATGGTTACGGATATGGCTACGGATACGGCTACGGCAGCTATATCAAGAGTGGCAAAAAGGATTAAGGAAACAACAAGAATATTATCGAAATGAATATCTTAGTCACGGGAGCCAACGGGCAGCTTGGCAACGAGATGCAGCTGGCAAGCAAGGAAAGCAAAGACCATTATATCTTCACCGACGTGTGCGAGGGCTACACCCATCTCGACATTACCAACATCGGCGACGTGAGAAAGATGGTCAACGAGAACCAAGTAGGCTGCATCATCAACTGCGCCGCATGGACCAACGTGGACAAGGCCGAGACCGCAGGAGACATCGTGGAGACGCTCAACGCCACTGCCCCGGAGAACCTGGCAAAGGTAATGAAAGAAGTGGGCGGGCTGCTTATCCATATCTCCACCGACTACGTATTTGGCGGAGATCCCTACAACACACCGTGCAGGGAAGACCAGAAAGGCACGCCCACGGGCGTGTATGGGCTGACCAAGCTCCACGGAGAGCAGAAGATACAGGCCGTCGGATGCGATTACATCATCTTGCGCACGGCCTGGCTCTACTCAGAGTTCGGCCACAACTTCGTAAAGACGATGATGGGCCTCACCGCCACAAAGCAACAACTGAAAGTGGTCTTTGACCAATGCGGAACGCCGACTTACGCCGGCGACCTGGCCACGACAATCTTCGACATCGTCGAAAACCGCAAATACGAGGGCAAATGCGGCATCTACCACTTCTCCAATGAGGGCGTCTGCAGCTGGTACGACTTCACCATCAAGATTGCGGAGCTGGCGGGCAACACCAACTGCGACATCGAGCCATGCCATAGCGACGAGTTCCCCTCTCCGGTGAAAAGACCCGCCTACTCGGTGCTTGACAAGACCAAAATCAAGCAGACCTTCGGCATCAAGATTCCCTATTGGGTCGATTCTCTGAAGAGATGTATGGCAAACCTTAATCAAAACAAATAGTCAAACCATTACTAACAAAACAATGAAAGGTATAGTTCTCGCCGGTGGAAGCGGCACACGCCTCTACCCTATCACCAAGGGCGTGAGCAAGCAGCTCATCCCCATCTTTGACAAACCGATGATTTACTACCCCATATCGGTGCTGATGCTGGCCGGCATCCGCGAGATCTTAATTATCTCCACGCCTGTCGATTTACCCGGGTTCAAACGTCTCTTAGGCGACGGCAGCAACTTCGGCGTAACGTTCACCTATGCGGAGCAGCCCTCTCCCGACGGTCTGGCCCAGGCCTTCATCATCGGCAAGGAGTTTATTGGCAGCGACGACGTGTGCCTGGTGCTTGGCGACAATATTTTCCACGGAGCCGGATTGACGGGGTTGCTCCGTGATGCCGTGCGCACGGCGAAGGAAGAGCGCAAGGCTACGGTATTCGGCTATTGGGTCAACGACCCCGAGCGCTACGGCGTGGCAGAGTTCGACGACAACGGCAACTGCCTGAGCATCGAGGAGAAGCCTAAGCAGCCAAAGAGCAACTATGCAGTGGTAGGCCTATATTTCTATCCCAACAAGGTAGTTGACGTGGCCGCCAACATTAAGCCATCCCCACGCGGCGAGCTGGAGATTACCTCCGTCAATCAGGCTTTCCTCGACGACAAGGAGCTGAAAGTGAAGACGCTCGGCCGAGGCTTCGCATGGCTCGACACCGGAACACACGACTCGCTGGCCGAGGCCTCGACGTTCATCGAGGTCATCGAAAAGCGACAGGGACTGAAGGTGGCCTGTCTTGAGACCATCGCCTATGAGCAAGGCTGGATTGACGAGAGGAAACTGTTGGAGGACGCGCAACCCATGCTCAAGAACGAATATGGACAATATCTCGTCAGAATAGCCAAAGAAGACAAGCACAAGCAGAAGCCAGCATTTTAACATTATCATTCATCCAGCAGCTATGGAAAATTCGTACAGAAGAACAATAGTTATCACGGGCGGTGCCGGCTTCATAGGCTCCCATGTGGTGAGACTCTTCGTCAACAAATACCCTGAGTATAAAATCATCAATCTCGACAAGCTCACCTACGCAGGCAACCTCGCCAATCTGAAAGACATCGAGGACAGGCCCAACTACAAGTTTGTAAAGATGGACATCTGTGACTTCACCGCTTTCCGCAAGCTCATCGAGGATGAGCAGGTGGACGGCATAATTCACCTCGCCGCGGAGAGCCACGTAGACCGCTCTATCAAGGACCCGTTCACCTTTGCCCACACCAATGTCATCGGCACTCTGAGCCTGCTTCAGGCCGCCAAAGACTATTGGGGCAACCAGCCCACACCCTGGCACATTACCAAGGACGGCGGACAGGAACCATGCCGATTCTATCACATCTCCACCGATGAGGTGTATGGCGCGCTCAAGCTCACCAATCCTGAAGGCCTTGAGAGCCCGTTCACCACCAAGGCCTCCAGCGAGCATCATCACGCCTACGGTACCGAATTCTTCACCGAAAAGACAAAATACAATCCCCATTCCCCCTACTCTGCCTCTAAAGCGTCAAGCGACCACTTCGTGCGCGCTTTCCACGACACCTACGGCATGCCGACCATCGTGACCAACTGCTCCAACAACTATGGGCCGTATCAGTTCCCCGAGAAGCTCATTCCTCTGTTCATCAACAACATACGTCACCGCAAGCCGCTCCCTGTATATGGAAAGGGAGAAAATGTGCGCGACTGGCTTTACGTAGAGGACCACGCCCGCGCCATCGACCTCATCTTTCATAAGGGCAGTATTGCAGACACCTACAACATAGGCGGCTTCAACGAGTGGAAGAACATCGACATCATCCACGTGCTTATCAAGACTGTCGACCGGCTGCTTGGCCGAAAGGAGGGCGAGGACGAGAACCTCATCACGCATGTCACCGACCGTCCCGGCCACGACATGCGCTATGCCATCGACAGCCGAAAACTTCAGCGTGAGTTAGGGTGGGAACCCAGCCTGCAGTTTGAGGAGGGCATCGAGAAAACCGTCCGCTGGTATCTCGACAACCAGAAATGGATGGACAACGTCACCTCAGGCGACTACCAGAAGTATTACGACAACATGTATAAGAACAGATAAAGAAAGACTACTATAATGAATGTCATCAAGACAGATATTGAGGGCGTGCTCATTATTGAGCCACGCCTGTTCAGAGACGCACGTGGATATTTCTTTGAGAGTTTCTCGCAGCGGGAGTTTGATGAGAAAGTCCGACACATCGACTTTTGTCAGGACAACGAGTCGATGTCGTCCTACGGGGTGATGCGCGGCCTGCATTTCCAGCGTCCGCCCTACACCCAGAGCAAGCTGGTGCGATGCGTGCGTGGAAGAGTGCTCGACGTGGCTGTGGATATAAGAAAAGGCTCTCCCACCTACGGCCGGCATGTAGCCGTGGAGCTCACCGAGGACAACCACCGCCAGTTCTTCATCCCCCGTGGCTTCGCCCACGGCTTTTCGGTATTGTCGGAGACTGCCATCTTCCAATACAAGTGCGACAACTTCTATCATCCCGAAGCCGACGGCGGCATCTCCATCCTCGACAGCTCGCTGGGCATCGACTGGCAAATTCCCACCGAACATGCCAACCTGTCAGAAAAAGACACAAAGCACACCCTCCTGAAAGACTTTGATTCGCCTTTCGACATCGGCGTCCCACTGTACTAAGCCCTCGCGTCTCATTCAACTGCGCGTCACACCGCGCTCCCGTTCTGGTTGACGCTGCTATGCAGCGTTCCGTATCATCAAGAAAGCCCCAGCCAAGCGTTACCGATTGGCTGGGGCTTTCCCATTTGTATACTTATCTGTCTTAGTCAAGCCACTTCACATAGCAGAAGTCCTGACGGTGAGGCAAGTTCTTATTCTTCGGGTACATGCGCACGCAGCTCTTGAACGAACCGGCATGCTCAGGCTCAAGCGTGAGCTCGAAGTTGTAGTTGTTGCCTTCATGGCCAGTCATCTTAAACTCCTTGACACTGTAGATGCGGCGGTCGCTTGGGTCGGCATCAGGCTTCAACGTCACAAGCTCAAGGCCAATGGCATCATTAAGACCTTGCTCGTCAATGGTGTAACGAAGAGCGTACTTTTGGCCGGTCTGACCGCCGTTCTCCAGATAGGAAGTGTCCTTCTTGACCACATTGATATTGTCCCAACGCTCAGCGACAGTTTCCTTCCACTGCGCAATTTCTCTGGCCAGACGGTTGTTGTTAGCAGAAATCTTTGCAAAGCGGACTGCCTCCTTATTGTAGAACTTGCTGTAATAGTCATCCAACTGACGCTTCATCGTGTAATGAGGCGCGATGGTGGCGATAGAATTTTTGATGACCTTAATCCAGTTGGGACTGTAGCCTTTCTTGTTCTGTTCATAATAGAGAGGCACTATCTCATGCTCCAGCAACGAGTAGATTGTGGCAGCATCGAGCTGGTCCTGATAGCCCTGGTTCTGATAGGTGCGTTCCTGAGGCAGAGCCCAGCCGGCTCCTTTGCGGTAGCCCTCAACCCACCAACCGTCGAGCACGGAGAGGTTGACTACACCGTTCATCTCAGCCTTCTCACCAGACGTACCAGAAGCCTCCAACGGACGAGTTGGCGTATTCATCCAAATGTCGACACCCGAGACCAGACGCCGGGCCAGCTGCATGTCATAGTCCTCAAGGAAGATAATCTTACCAAGGAACTCCGGGCGTTGGCTTATCTCATAGATGCGCTTAATCAGACCCTGGCCGGCACCGTCAGCAGGATGAGCCTTGCCTGAGAAGAAGAACAGCACAGGACGCTCAGGATTGTTCACGATTTTGCTAAGACGGTCAAGGTCTGTGAACAACAGATGAGCGCGCTTGTAAGTAGCAAAACGACGGCAGAAACCTATCATCAGAGCATTGGGATTGATACGTTCCATAAGCGACACCACACGGGCGGGGTCGCCCTGGTTGCGCAGCCACTGCTTGGTAAACTTGTCACGGATATACTTGATGAGCTTGTTTTTCAAGGCCATGCGGGTATTCCAAATCTCCTCGTCAGGCACATTGTAGATGGCGTGCCAAATTTCCTCATTGCTCTGATCGGACATGAACGAGGGGTCGAAATATTTGTCATACACCTTGCGCCATTCGGTAGCACACCAAGTAGGGAAATGGACACCGTTGGTCACATAGCCGACATGGTTCTCTTCAGGATAGTAGCCGTTCCAAATGGGGGCGAACATCTTCTGGCTTACCCAGCCGTGCAGCTTGCTCACGCCATTGACTTCCTGACAGGTGTTGCAGGCGAAGATGCTCATGCAGAAGCGCTCACTGTGGTCATCCGGGTTCTGACGGCCCATGCCGATGAACTCATCCCACGAGATGCCAAGGCGCTGCGGATAGCCACCCATGTACTTGCCGAAGAGGCTCTCATCAAAATAGTCGTGGCCTGCCGGTACAGGCGTGTGCACCGTATAGAGAGAGCTGGACCGTACAAGCTCCAGGGCCTCGTTGAACGAGAGACCACCATCGACATAGTCAAGCAGGCGCTGCAGGTTGCAGAGTGCGGCATGACCCTCGTTGCAATGGTAAAGCGTCTTCTTGATGCCTAATTTCTTCAGCATCAGTACACCGCCCATGCCCAACAGAATTTCCTGCTTGAGACGGTTCTCCCAGTCGCCACCATAGAGCGAGTGCGTGATGGGCTTGTCAAACTGGGAATTCATATCATTATCGGTATCCAGCAGATACAACTTGATGCGTCCTACGTTGACCTGCCATACCAGGGCGTGAACCTGATAGTTGATGTAAGGCACGTCGACAACCACCTGATTGCCGTTCTCGTCGAGCACACGCTCGATAGGAAGACTGTTGAAGTCCTGTGCGTCATAACGGGCAATCTGCTGACCATCCATGCTCAAGGTCTGCGTGAAATAACCGTAGCGATAAAGGAAGCCGACACCGCATAAATCAACGTTGGAGTCGGAAGCTTCCTTGAGATAGTCGCCGGCCAGCATGCCAAGTCCACCGGAGTAAATCTTCAAAACCTGGTTGAGACCATACTCCATAGAGAAGTAGGCAACGGAAGGACGGGTGGCATCGGGCTTCACATCCATGTAGGCGCGGAATTTGGCATAGACTTCCTTCATCTTGCGCATGAGTGCCTTGTCCTTGACAATAGCTTCCTTGCGGTCGTAACCAAGACGGTCAAGCAACAATACTGGGTTGTGACCAACTTTCTCGTAGAGTTCCTCGTCTAAACTTTTGAATAGGTTGCGTGCCTCATAATTCCACGCCCACCACATGTTGTGGGCAAGTTCATTAAGGCATTCCAACTGCTCAGGAAGGCTCGACTTGATGTTAAGCTGCTTCCACTGGGGAGCATTGGCATAATCAGCTTTGATTTTCATAAATAGTTAAATGATACGATTATAACTTTATTCTATTTGAAGCATTGCGCAAGGCAATATCGTAAGCCTTATCATAATACTTGATAAACTCACTCCACAGCGCCTTCTTTGAAATCTTCTCCGCATTGGTGCGTGACACCTTGATATTACCGGCAGTGAACTGTGAATACTCCAGAAGTGCCTCCTCAATGTTGTCGGCTACCTCATGATAGTTTCCGTCGGTACGGTGAATCACCTTGACACCGTCAAGCAGCTCACCATAGTGGCCAAGTTCCTTGTTAACCCAAAGGCCAAATCCGGCAAGGTCGGTGGTGATGCAGGGTACCTTAAAGGCAACACTCTCCAGCGGTGTATAGCCCCAAGGCTCGTAATAAGACGGGAAAACACAAAGGTCATAACCCAGCAGCACATCGTAATAGCTGAGATTAATGATGCCATCGTCGCCTGTGAGATAACAGGGGACGAAAATCAACTTCACAGCATCATCCATGCCGTTATCCATGCGCAGAAACCGCATCATGCTCAGTATCTTGTCACTCTCCGGGTTGTTGAGATGATGCGTGAGCTGTGGCATTGGCAGCGGTGTGTCGAACGTTTTTCCGCTATTCAGTCGTTCCTGCAAGTCCTGTCTCGGTGAGCCTACCCACGCCGGTACGTCAATGAAAGCAACAACGCTACGGTTCAGTCGACTGTCAAAACGCAGGCGGTTAACCGCGTCGATAAAGACATCAATACCTTTATTGCGGAACTCATAACGGCCACTGGTGGCAACGAGAAGCGTATCATCGCCAAGTGTCTCACCAAGCAGGGCATTGGCCACGGCCAGCAGACGTTTGCGGGCTTCCTGCCGCCTCATATTGAACCGTTTGCCCTTCGGCACAAAATTATTCTCAAAGCCATTGGGCAGCACAACATCAACCGGTTTGTCCAACAACTGCGCGCACTCACGCGCAGTAATGTCGCTCACAGTGGTGAAACAATCCACATAATGAGCTGTCTGCCGCTCAATGGAATGCTTGCTCTGCATGTTCAATTCCGCGGCCATTTGGTTGCCGTTATAGCCTGTAAAGTAATCATAGAGAGGCTTATTGTTGCCCGCTATGCTGCGGCCGATGCTGGTGGCATGGGTCGTAAAAATGGTGGCAATGGCAGGCACGTGTTTCTGGATATAAAGCAACCCCAAACCTGTCATCCATTCATTTCCATGATAAACAACACGCTTCTCGGGTGAAAGGTAAAAGCGGTAAAAGCTCTCTACCACAAGACCTGCGGCATAGGAAAACATAGATGCTTCATCATAATCGCCATAGGCATGAAGGCTGTCAACTTGAAAGTCCTGCCATAGCTGACTGTAAATGGCATTCTTCTGCGCGAAGTAAGGACTAAAATCGACAAGCACTGCCACAGGATAACCCGGCACCTGCCAACGACCGACACGGACATGCAACCCATGACCATTGGCATTCTCACACCACTCAGCATAAAGTGATTTCACCTCCTTGAAGTATGGGCAAGGCTTGTCACCCCAACAATCTGGACCGATGAAAACGATATTATCCTTTAGACGTTCCACTAATGTCTTTGCCCGGGTGGATAGAACAGCATATATGCCTCCAACTTTATTACAAACCTCCCAACTCGATTCAAAAATGAAATCAGGAGATAACAGATTATTATCCATAAACAAATTCTTCTTATGGCAAAGTTAATACAAAAAAGGGGAAAAGCAAATTATAATCGCAAGAAATTCCCCAAAAATAGCAATTTATTGATGAAAACGATTAACTTTGCAACTATCAATAAGTTAACATGATGAAAAGAATTAATAAACTGTTTATGACAAGCATTATCGCAGTAGGCTTCACCATGCAAGTCACAGCGACGGAAAAAGATACGACAACCTTCAAGGGCTATCTATACAACCAACAATACGATGTTTATATCAGAATGGACTTTTACCATAATAACATCTCCGTACCATTCCAAGAAATTTACGGGGAGATGCCGGGATATTTTGGTGACAAGCAGGACGGCAGGAAATGGCTGTTCACCAATGCAACGATAAAAGACAGGCATACAGCAGTCATACAAATTGTCAACGATTATGGCAGCGAGGATTTGACTGCGACATTGAAGCAGATGAACGACAGCACCTACGAGCTGCATCAAGACAAAGGCAGCACACTAAAGATAGCGCGCAAGCGCAAGTGGGTCTCAATGCCCACCACCATGAAATTCATTAAGCAATAACTATAATCCAATATAGTGTGCCGCGCCCTTTCGGGGCAGTCTTCCGTTGTGTGCCGCGCCGTTCCAAGGCGCGGAAAGCCCGCCCCCCTAAACGGAAAAGCCCCGGGGCAGGCTAC
>CABVDL010000005.1 GCA_902497035.1 uncultured Prevotella sp. | reverse complement strand
AGTGCACGGGCTTCCCAAGCCTGGGAGGCGGGTTCGATTCCCGTATCCCGCTCTTCCTCCTTTCTTTTTCGTAAAAAAAGATAAGTGCAGTCAAGGCAGTTGACTGTACGCTGGCTTG
This sequence comes from uncultured Prevotella sp., assembly GCA_902497035.1. GTDB lineage: Bacteria > Bacteroidota > Bacteroidia > Bacteroidales > Bacteroidaceae > Prevotella. The sequence continues at coordinate 59,563 of CABVDL010000005.1, read as the reverse complement.
ATGAGTAATTTTATTAGCACCTGCGGATGATGTTCGGCACCAGACCGACCATCAGCCGCAGGTATAAGGCCGGTAAATGCCGGCGGCCATGTCAGGCTGCCTTGATCATACCGATGCGGCTCTTACGCGGCTCAGCGTCTCCGGCGTCATCTGCAGATAGCTGGCGATATACACCAGCGGAGCGCGCAGCACCACCTGCGGCTTTAGCTTGCAGAGTCGCAGATAGCGGTTCTGAGCAGTCTCAAATCTTAGCAGGTCGGCATGTATCTGCGAGATAATCAGGCTCTCCTCCAGTATCTTGCGATACATTATCTGAATGTTCACATTGTGCAGGGCCACCTGCTCCAGGCGGTGCTTGGGGATGAGATAGATGATGCTGTTCTCCAGAGCTTCCACCTGAAGCTCCGTCGGCTCCTCGTGGAAAAGGCTCTCGATGCACATGAATATCTCGCCGTCGGCACCGATGTGCTCAGTCAGCTCCTTATTGTTCTTGTAGTAAAACTGACGTATCAGCCCCTTGTCGATATAATAGATGTTTTCACAAACATCTCCTGCCTTGAGAATCATCTCACCCTTGGCATACTTCTTTGGAACAAGAATACCCTCCAGAGTGTCGAGTTCCTCATGAGTCATGGTACTGTACTTGCGCGCCAGCTCGCGCGCAATGTCTCGTGTCGTGTTCTGCAGTTCTTTCATCTCTCTATAAAAATTGTTCAGGTTAAACTCTATTTTCGGGGTCCTGAGCCTCAGTCAAGCTTCAGCACGGCGAGGAAAGCCTTTTGCGGCACCTGTACGTTGCCTATCTGCTTCATGCGCTTCTTGCCTTTCTTCTGTTTCTCCAGCAACTTGCGCTTGCGGCTAACGTCGCCGCCATAGCACTTCGCCAGCACGTCTTTGCGCACCTGCTTCACCGTCTCGCGTGCCACTATCTTGGCACCTATGGCGGCCTGTATGGCGATGTCAAACTGCTGGCGCGGTATCAGCTCCTTCAGTTTCTGGCACATATTCCGCCCCATGGTCACGGCGTTGTCCTGGTGGGTCAGCGTAGAGAGTGCGTCCACAGGCTCACCGTTGAGCAGAATGTCGAGCTTCGCCAGCTTGGACGGACGGTAGCCGTCAATATGGTAGTCGAACGAGGCATAGCCCTTGGAAATCGATTTGAGCTTATCGTAGAAGTCGATGACAATCTCACCAAGGGGCAGCATGAAGTGGAGCTCTACCCTGTTGCCGGAAACATATTGCTGGTCGATGAGCTCACCCCGCTTGTCAAGACAGAGCTTGATGATGGGGCCGATATAGTTGGCTGATGTGATGATGGTCGCCCGGATATAAGGCTCCTCGATATGGTCTATCTCCGTCTGGTCGGGCAACCCGCCCGGATTGTGCACCTCAAGCTCTTCGCCTTGCTTCGTAAAGACCTTGTACGAGACGTTGGGCACGGTGGTGATGACCTCCATGTTGAACTCCCGGTCAAGGCGTTCCTGCACTATCTCCATGTGAAGAAGTCCCAGAAAACCGCAGCGGAAGCCGAACCCCAGGGCCTGAGACGACTCGGGCTGGAACGTGAGGCTGGCATCATTGAGCTGCAGTTTTTCCAGTGAGCTGCGCAGGTTTTCATACTCAGCCGCGTCTATCGGATAGACACCGGCAAAGACCATGGGCTTCACCTCCTGAAATCCCTCGATGGCATGGGCGCACGGATTGTCGACGCGAGTGATGGTGTCACCCACCTTCACCTCGGTGGCATCCTTGATGCCCGAGATGATATAGCCCACCTCGCCGGTAGAGAGCTGTTTTCGGGGTTCCAGCTCCATCTTCAGCACGCCCACCTCATCGGCGGTATATTCCATGCCCGTCTGCACAAACTTCACCCTGTCGCCCTGCCTGATGCTGCCGTTGACCACCTTTCCCAGAACGATGATGCCCCGAAAAGAGTTGAACAGCGAGTCGAAGATGAGCATCTGCAACGGCGCCTCTGGGCTTCCCTTGGGCGCGGGGATGCGTTCCACCACGGCCTTGAGTATCTCCGGCACGCCCTCGCCGGTCTTGCCGCTGGCTCGTATGATGTCTTTCGGGTCGCAGCCGATGAGTTCGACTATCTCGTCCTCCACCTCGTCGGGCATAGCGTTTGGCATGTCAATCTTGTTGATGATGGGAATAATCTCCAAATCATGGTCGATGGCCATATAAAGGTTGGAGATGGTCTGCGCCTGCACGCCTTGCGTAGCATCGACCACCAGCAGCGCGCCCTCGCAGGCCGCAATGCTGCGCGACACCTCATAGCTGAAATCGACGTGACCCGGCGTGTCAATCAGGTTAAGCAGATAGTGCTCGCCGCCAAGTGTATACGACATCTGGATTGCATGGCTCTTGATGGTGATGCCGCGCTCGCGCTCCAGATCCATGTCGTCAAGCATCTGATTTTCAGTAATCTTAATAGTCTTGGTGTATTCGAGCATGCGGTCTGCCAGGGTTGATTTGCCGTGGTCGATATGTGCTATGATGCAGAAATTCCTTATATTGTCCATAGAGTTTTGTTCATCGTTACGGCAAAGTTACGAAAAAAATGCCATATCTTCGTTTTATATCAGTGGAATTTTCATAACTTTGCAAATATACAACAGATTATTAGGACTTTATGATAAAAAAGATTCTTTTGGCGAGCGCTTTCGCCCTTTCACTTTCGGCCTGTCATCATGACACGCTTGACGACCGTGCCGAACAGATAACCCAGGACTACACTCGACGCTATTGTCCAACACCCGTACAGGATATGCAGCGCACCGACAGTCTGACCTTTACGCGCGCGACACACACGTTCAACTTCTACTACACTCTGACTGACAAGGCCGACAACGCCGGTGTCATCGCCAAGCAAAAAGGAAAGATTGTGAAGGAACTGCTGCGACAGCTCAAAGACAACACCTCCTACAAAGTGTTCAAGGAGGCCGGCTTCAATTTCCATTATGTCTTCCGCTCGTCCTCGACTAAAGCTGTGCTTATAGAAAGCACGTTCGGCCAAAAACAGTACAAAGAGTAAATCGTCACGTTAACGGCATATCTGCAAAACGTTGGTTCTTTGTATTTTATGCTCATCCGAAACTGTACAATTCGGAAACTGTACGGTTGCGGTTTCCGTTGATGCCCGGACATCTTGACTTCTGACCTTGCCGACTTCTGAATAAGCGTCCGTTCCTCCAATACCTATAAATGTAGCGGTGTAGGCCAAAGTCTCTTGTATTTCACAGCCTGGTCACCCTTATGCGTCGGCAATGCTTCAAATCCATCCAGCCCTCCTTCCACAGGCAATTGATGGCGCCGGCTGTGGATTTGAAAGCTACACCGCCACACCGCCACATTTATAGCTATCGCATGTCGAGAAAAACAAGAAATATAAATAGACATTACTGGATTCGTGGTTTATATAAACCACTGATTATTAATAGTATAATTTAATATTATAATATAAGATATAATATATTTTTACTTTAATGTCTCATTTTTTATGGTTCATCCGACAAATCGTGTGATTTTGTCATTATGCAAATTGAAAAGTCTTAACTTAAAATAGTCAATGGCCCGGTAGCCGTAGGCGTTTCTCTTCAAGATTTTTATTTTATTGTTGATCCCTTCTACATTTGCATTGCTAATCTCTTCTGCCGTTCAAGATCGCTTATGGGGGCTGCTCGCCCCCTGGTCCCTCGGTGTTTTCAGGTATAGATTATTTAGGTTATACCTGTCCCCCGATTGCACTTCTATGTTGAACTTGCCTTGGATAAATAGAGACAATTTCGTATTTTGCAGCCACGAGGCAGTGGGCAGGCATTGCGGCAGGCAGGGACGGACATTAGCGGGGGACGGCTGGCGGAAGGGCCATGGCGACGGGGGCAGTCAGTCTCTTTCCCCCTTCAGCACGGGAAGGGAAATGTGGTATTTCACTGCAAGGAACCGGATGGCGCAGATGACGAGGAACGTGACGACCACACTGACGATGTTGTTGACATGCAGGTTGGCCAGCAGCCAGTAGAGCAGGCCTCCCGCGATGCAGGCCATCGCGTAGATTTCCTTGCGGAAGATGACGGGCGTCTTGTTGAGCAGCACGTCGCGGATGACGCCTCCGGCCGAGCCGGTGATGCAGCCCATGGCGATGGCCACCCAGTAGGGATAGCCGAAGAAGAGAGTCTTCTGGATGCCGGTGATGGTGAACAGGGCAAGGCCAAGGGTGTCGAAGGCGAGCCACGCGTTGTCAAGCCGCTTCAGGTATTTGGCAAAGACGATGACGAAAGCCTGCGCAACGAACGTGCAGATGATGTACATGGGCGAGGTCATCCAGAAAGGGGTGTCCCTGAGCATCACATCACGGAGCGTACCGCCGCCGATGGCCACCGCGAAGCCGCACACGAAGCCGCCAAACCAGTCGAAGTGCCTGGCAGCCGCGTGTCGTATGCCGGAGATGGCAAAGGCCAGCGTGCCAAGTACCTCGATGGTGGTCTGAAGAGTGCCGTAGAAAGGTTCTGAGAGAATATTCATTTTTGCATGTCAGACTTCGTTGACGGGATGCCCTCCGATAAAGGCCCTGACGTTGGCCACGCAGATGTCCGTCAGCCGGGCGCGCGCTTCCCGGGTGGCCCAGGCTATGTGGGGCGTGAGAAAGGCGTGAGGCTGGCGGAGCAGCGGGTTGCCGGGGCGCGGCGGCTCCTCTTCGGCCACATCGGCTCCGTAGGCGTACAGCCGCCCGCTTTCCAGCGCTCCGGCCACTGCCGCCTCGTCGACGAGTGCGCCACGGGCGGTGTTGATGAGGATGGCTCCTGGCCTCATCTTTTGCAGCCGTTCGGCGTTGATCATGTGGTAATTGTCCCTGGTCAGCGGGCAGTGGAGGGTGAGGATGTCGGACACGGCAAGCAGGCCGTCGAGCGTTGCCTTGCGGATGCCGTCGGGCAGCAGCGAGCTGTCCTTGGAGGTGAGCGCGAAGACCTCCATGCCCAGGCAGCGGGCAATGCGTGCGACACGCGAGCCGATATGGCCGAGCCCGACGATGCCGAGCGTCTTGCCCGACAGCTCGGTGAGCGGCGTGTCCCAATAGCAGAAGTCGGGACTGGCGGTCCAGTGTCCGCCGCGCGCGCCGGCGGCGTAATGGCCCACCTGGTTGGTGATGTTCAGTATGTGCGCAAACGTCATCTGTACGACGCTCTCGGTGCTGTAGGCGGGGATGTTGGTCACCACAATGCCCCGGCGGTGGGCCGCCACTGTGTCGACGGTGTTGTAGCCCGTGGCCAGCACTCCGATATATTTCAGTTTGGGCAACTGAGCCATCACCTCGTCAGTAAACACTACCTTGTTGGTCAATACAATGTCCGCGTCTTTGGCGCGTCCCACCACCTCGCCGGCTTTTGTGCGCGGATAGACGGTAAGCTCGCCCAAGGCTTTCAGCGGCTCCCAGGAGATATCGCCGGGATTGGCCGCATAGCCGTCAAGTACTGTAATTTTCATCGTGAGTTGATTTATTTTGTCAGGCCATGAATGAGTTGGCCTGTTTTGTCTTAAACTTTAGTTGATATATTACAAATTATTCATTATCAGATTTATATCTGTCTCCCCAACATTTCAGCATCCGTTGGTAGAGCTTTTCCTCGGCAGGCGAGTGCCCGGCCTGCCAGAAGCGCTTGGCCGTGAGGCTGCCGGGCAGATACTGCTGCGGGGTGAAGTGGCCCGGATAATCGTGAGGATACTTGTAGCCATCGTTGTAGCCCAGCTCGGCCATAAGCGGTGTTGGCGCGTTGCGCAGGTGGAGCGGCACTGGCTCGCTTCCGCTGCGCCTCACCTCCTGCAGGGCGGCGTTGATGCCCATGTAGGCGGAATTGCTCTTCGGGCTGGTGGCGAGGTAGACCGCGGCTTCGGCCAGCGGGATACGGCCTTCGGGCCACCCTATCTTCATCACTGCGTCGAAAGCGGCGTTGGCCAGCAGCAGCGCGTTGGGGTTGGCAAGCCCGACGTCCTCTGCGGCGCTGATGACGAGACGGCGTGCAATGAACTGCGGGTCCTCGCCGCCCTCTATCATCCTGGCCATCCAGTAGAGGGCCGCGTCGGGGTCTGAGCCGCGTATGCTCTTGATGAAGGCGGAGATGATGTCGTAGTGCATCTCGCCGTCTTTGTCGTATGCCAGGGGATTTTGCTGGAGCAGGGCCTCGACGCGCGCATTGGTGACGACGACGGGGCCGTCGCCGTCCGACTCTGTGATCAGCTCGAGGATGTTGAGAAGCTTCCGGGCATCGCCGCCCGAATAGCGCATCATGGCTTCAGTCTCTTTTAGCTGAATGTCTTTCTTGCTGAGTATCACATCTTTGGTAATGGCATGTTGAAGAATCTCATTAAGGGCCTGCTTGTCCAATGGTTTGAGCACATACACTTGGCAGCGCGACAACAAAGGGCGGATGACCTCAAATGATGGATTCTCGGTAGTGGCTCCAATGAGAGTCACCACACCCTGCTCAACAGCTCCAAGCAGTGAGTCCTGCTGCGACTTAGAGAAACGGTGTATCTCGTCAATGAACAGGATGGGCGAGGCGGAATTGAAGAAACGGCCTTGCTTGGCTTTTGCAATGACCTCACGAACGTCCTTCACGCCACTGGTCACTGCCGACAGTGTGTAGAACGGTACTTTCAAGGCGTTGGCTGTGATTTGGGCGAGGGTCGTTTTGCCTACACCCGGAGGTCCCCAAAGGATAAATGACGACACGCGTTGTTGCTCTATCATTCTGCGCACTACGCCGTTGGGACCCACAAGTTGGTCTTGTCCGAAGTAGTCGTCGAGGGTGTGTGGGCGCATGCGCTCTGCTAAAGGTTCACTCATAATAGTTGATTTTAGTATGGCCTGACAATTCTGATGCCCACGCTTGTTTTCTTGCGCTTGAGATAGGTATAAAGCAAATCGTTGTCCTCTACTACTTTATGGTAAATCGAGGAGGCGTTGAGCATATGCAGCCCGTCCTTGTGCCAAACGGCTATTCCGAGGTGGCTGATGTCGAGCCCGGCTTTAGTAGTTACGATGCCGATAATGTCTCCATCGTGGACAGTGTTGCGAATCAATTGCGTATTCCTCAGCTGTTGTTCTGGAATATAGCGTGGTTTCAGGCCGGTAATTGCTTTCTCCATGGCCTTTATATCGACCAAATAAGCAGGATGGCCAACGAGCATTGGATATTGGCTGACATGAGTCGTCATATAGTCGGTTCTCACTGTTTGAACGGTTGTAAAGGGAGGATTTGGCGATTGTATGTCCCTCACGATGCCCTTGGCGGCGTTCTGTTTAATCCAATAGGTGAAATAGTGTTGGCGTGTGGGGTAGGAGACCACACCCCTTGCATAGCGGATGAGCCGGAGCTGCGTGCAGAAGTTGGCGAAAGTAGGCTTGCCCTGCATCATGCAGCGGCTGAGGGCCAGCACGGTCTCCACGTATGTGGTGCAGTCGAGCTGCCGCAGGTTGACGACGAGCCGCTCTTCCCTGTTCACCTCCAGTGTTTTGGCGACATAAGGCACGCCGCGCAGCTGGCGGCCGAAGAACACCATGTAGCTGCCCATGGCCTTGCGCTGCCCCCGGGCTTTCTGGAACAGGCTGGCCACGCGCTGTGAGTCGGCTTTCTGATAATCTGCTTTCTGTGCCGGGGCCGGGATGATGGCGGCCACCCACAACAGAAACGGTGCGAAAAGTGATTTTCCTGTCATATTGTTTTCTTGTTTTTCTTCCTGTGAACTTTGCCGAAGTTATAGCCGAAGTAGAAATTTACGTTGCCAAAGACATTGTTGGTCTTGAACTGCTTCTTTCTGTAATTGTAGGCGTGGAAGATGGCATTGGCTCCGGCGTACCATCTCATGTTGTTCCAGACGATGCCTACGCGCGAGATGCCGTCGAGGTTGAAGTTGGAGAGGCTGAACTCGCGGAACACGCCGCGTTTCTGCTGGCTGGCATTGCTCTTCGTGTGCTTGTAGGCCACGGCTAGCTGCAGCGAGATGTCGAAGAGCCAGTTGCGGGCGAACACCCAGTTGTAGGCATAGCCGCCGCTCAGGGAGAAGTCGGTATAGTCGACCTGGCTGCGCTGGAGCGTGGTGTCGATGGCTCCGCTGAGATAGTCCTCTCCGAGACGGCTGTCGGCCAGCTGGTAGAATTTCTCCCAGTTGATGTCGAGCTTGTGGCGCGTGTAGCCGAAGCCGGCGAGAGGGCTGCCCTGTGAGCGCCGCTGTATGGTGCTCTGGCTGTAGGCGGCAGGGTAGGAGAAGCGCTGGTGGTTGAAGATGTAGTAGATGTTGAAACCTCTGACACTCGAGCTGAAGCCTTCGAATGAGACATTGCGCAGTGCCCTGGTGTCGTAGGTCTTGCCGAAGTCGGCGCGGCTGATGCGGTAGTCGTCGCCCGACTTGCGCCAGAAAAGGTCGAACCCGATTTGGTTGCTGTAGACGCTGAGGTTGAGGTCCTGGCGCGCTCCGCCGCCAAGGTGGGTCAGGTCGATGGTGTAGCCCAGGAACACCCACCGCCAGCCGATGTAAGGTCCCAGCTTGTATGAGGGCTTGGGCGAGAACACCACTTCCTGCCCCGACCGGTCGCTGATGTGATAGATCTCGAGCGTGTTTGTATTCTGCAGCATGACCGTATAGATGTAGGCCTGCGGTTCGATGTAGGCGGTATCAATGTAAGAAAACCCTCTGACAATACGGCGCAATTTGCTGATTTTGTGCTTTTTGACTGTCATCCGCTCAAGAGAGTCTGCGACTGCCGTATTGTTTCTTTCGGCAGCCGCCACTCCTGTGCCGAGGACATCAAGCAGCAGTGTCAGACAGAGCATGATCTTGCATTTTGCCATTGCCGGGAATCGCTAATCTTCGTATGCCGTGGTATCGGTGATGCCGGCCTCGCGCAGCGCCTCGCGGCGCTCACGGCAGGTGCCGCACTTGCCGCAATGCTTCTCTCCTCCCTTGTAGCAGCTCCACGTCTGACTGTAGTCAATGCCCATAGCCTTGCCCTTGAGCGCTATCTCGGTCTTGGTGATGTTGGTATAAGGCGACAGAATTTCAACGCTGTTGTAGGTTCCCGTCCTGGCAGCCTCCGACATGCTGGCCACGAACTGCGGCCTGCAGTCGGGATAGATGGCGTGGTCGCCGGAGTGGTTGGCCATCATGACATATTTCAGTCCGTTGCTCTCGGCAATGCCAATGGCGATGCTCAGCATGATGCCATTGCGGAAGGGCACCACTGTGGAGCGCATGTTCTCGTCGTCGTAGTTCCCCTCGGGAATGGCACCGGCTCCCTCAAGAAGGCTCGACTTGAAATATTCCGGCATGAACGCAAGGTCGATGGTGATGTGGGGAATGCCGAGTCGCTTGCAATGCATCTCGGCGAAAGGTATCTCACGGGCATTGTGGTTGCTGCCGTAATTGAAGGAGATACCCAGCGCGATGGAGTCCTTGTATTCATAAAGCATCGTGATGGAATCCATGCCTCCACTGACGATGATGACCTTGTCCTTTTTTGTCTTATCCATTGAAGTAAGTATTTAGAGCGTATTGGTTATCTTTGTATATATCAGCGTTTTCAAACAGTTTCGCCAAAATCATCCGAAGAGCGCGCGCAGGGCTTCCTCTACCTTTCTGACGGGGTGAATTCTGATATTGTATTTATTGACGTCAGTCCCCTTGAGATTGTATGCCGGCAGAATGATGTCAGCAAATCCCAGCTTTTCGGCCTCGGCGATGCGCGTCCCTACGCGGCTGACGGGTCTGACCTCGCCGCTAAGTCCTACCTCGCCGCACATGCACCAGCCGGTCTCTATCGGCGTGTCGACATTGCTTGACAGCACTGCTGCAATGACACTGAGGTCCATGGCCATGTCGGTGACCCGGATACCGCCCGCGATGTTCAGGAACACGTCTTTCTGCATCAGCTTGAAGCCCACCCGCTTCTCGAGTACGGCCAGCAACATGTTGAGCCTGCGCTGGTCGAAGCCTGTGGCTGAGCGTTGTGGCGTGCCATAGGCCGCCGTCGATACCAGGGCCTGCGTCTCGACCAGAAAGGGGCGCACACCCTCGATGGCACAGCTGATGGCCACCCCCGACAGACCCTCGTGGTCCTCGGTGAGCAGCAGCTCGGAGGGGTTAGACACTTCGCGCAGCCCGTCCTGCCGCATCTCGTAGATGCCCAGCTCCGAAGTGCTGCCGAAACGATTCTTGATGCTGCGGAGGATGCGGTAGACGTAGTGCTGGTCGCCCTCGAACTGGATGACGGTATCGACGATATGCTCCAATATCTTGGGGCCGGCCAGCGTACCCTCCTTGTTGATGTGGCCAATGAGCAGCACCGGCACTCCGCTTCCTTTTGCAAAATGCAGGAGCGACGCGGCGCACTCCCTGACCTGAGTGATGCTGCCAGGGGAGGAGTCGGCCTGCTCGGTGGAGATGGTCTGAATGGAGTCGATGACCACCAGCTGGGGATGAATGTCGAGAATGTGGGTGTAAATTTTCTCTAATGAGTTCTCACACAGTACATATACAGAGTCACTTATACTGCCGCTCAGACGCTCCGCACGCATCTTGATCTGATGGGCGCTCTCTTCTCCGCTGACATAAAGCACACGCAGCTCCGGCATCTTTAGGATGGTCTGCAGCGTGAGCGTTGACTTGCCGATTCCCGGCTCACCGCCCAACAGCACGATGCTGCCCGGAACGATGCCGCCGCCGAGTACGCGGTTGAGCTCAGTGTCGTGGGTATCGATGCGCGGCTCGTCATGTGTGGAGATGTCCTTCAGAGGCTGCGGGATGCTGGCTGTGGCTGCAGGGGAAGTCAAAGGCCGGGCATGCGCTCCCTGACGCAGGGCGCCGGCCGTAGCCTTGCCCGACGGTGCGCCATAGTCGGCACTGACCTTGATGGCCTTGAAACTGTCCCATTCGCCGCACGAGGGACACTTGCCAAGCCACTTGGCAGATTCATATCCGCAATTGCTGCAGACATACATGGTCTTGTCTTTTGCCATAAGAAGCCCAACTGGCTGTTTTTATATGTTCAACATATTGCAAAATTACTAATAATTTTCGAGGATTACAAAATAATTGCTAACTTTGCGGTAAGATGAAGAAATACCTTTTATATATTGCCCTTGGCGCCATGGTGCTGGCAGTGTTGTCGGACTGTGGGAAGAGTTTTGAGGAGAAACGCCGAATTGACGAGAGGAGCCGCAGGACGGACCGGCGGCAAGACTCGCTGGCACTCAAGATAGCGACCGTCCCCACGATGGACGGGCTTCCGCTTTTCGTGGCCGTTGACGACAGCATGTTCGCCAAAGCCGGAGTTGATGTCAGACTCAGGCGGCGCAACGCGCAGATTGACTGCGACACGCTGATTAGGGGACGTCACGTGGAGGGCATCGTGTCCGACCTGATGCGGACAGAGCGGCTGAGACACCGTGGACTACCGGTGCGATACGTGGCTGCGACCAACGCCTATTGGCTGATGATAGCCAACCGGCGGTCACGTGTGAAGGAAGTCGGGCAGCTGGCTGACAAGATGGTGGCTGTTACCCGCTTCTCTGCCACTGACTACCTGGCGCGAGCCGCCATCAAAGCCGAAAAGCCGAAGTATGACGTGTTTCAAGTGCAGATTAATGATGTCAACATCCGCTTGAAGATGCTGATTAACAACGAAATGGACGCGGTGATGCTCACCGAGCCACAGGCCACGGCCGCAAAGTTGTATAACAATCCCGTACTGTCGGACAGCCGTGACCAGCATCTGGACCTTGGAGTCATCGCGTTCAGAGAGAGCTGCTGGAAAGACAAGCGCCGGCGACAGCAAATTGAGACTTTCCTGAGGGTGTATGACCAGGCATGCGACTCAATCAATAAAAACGGCGTGACGCACTATGCATCCGTGATCAAAAAATACACGGGTGCTGACTATAAAACCATCCACGCTTTACCAAAGCTCCATTACAGTCATGCCCAGCTGCCGCGGCCGCACGACGTGGAGGTGGCCAGAAAGCGGTGGAACTGAAATTGACGACATGAGCAACAATACTAACGCATTTGACGTGAATCTTAACAGCCTCAACGCCGACACGCTTGACAGCTCCAATTGGAAAGAGTGGCTGGAGGCCCTGACGGTGCTTCAGGACCAGTTGGTACATGGCTTGCCAATAGCCTTTGTCATAGACTCGCTGTCCAAATTATCGGGCGCTTGCCCGGCCCTCGCGGTCGGGCGGTTGAGCGAAATCAGAAACAGTTACGATTACATGTGTGGCTACATGCTGAAAGGCTACAAGGACGAGCGCCGCGATGAAGTGTATCGGCAACTGGCACTGCAACTCTTCGGACTGACATCGGACATGATGCTGGCGTTGAGAAAGAAATATGACACTGCCGTTAAGCAAATGCTCACCGAAAGTGAGCAGGGAATGCTGAATGCCGATGAAATGAGGGAGGCGCTCGAGACGTATGTTTCCGACTATGCCATGGCTGGGCTGGAACCTGCGGAGACGCGTGAGCAGAAACGGTATCAGCTTAACGGACAACGGCATCGGCGACTGTCCAAATTCTTTCTCAATATCGTGGGTTCAGGCCAATGGAGCCGCGAGCTCTCCAACGAAATGCAAAGGCTCCTCCTTTCACCCACCATCGACACGCTCGACACTCAGGTGTTGATATCGGCTATCATGATGAGTACGCTGCTGACACCCGACGCTGCCAAGGTGATGGCTCTTATCCGTGTTTTCTCCGGCACTGCCGACGACAAGGTCAGGCAAAGGGCTTTTGTAGGATGGGTATTCGCCCTTGACGCCTTCGACTATGGTCTGTACAAGGACATAGGCCATGAGGTCGGCAAACTGCTGGATGACACGGATGTCTGCAATGAGTTGATGGAACTGCAGATGCAGGTGGTCTACTGCATGAACGCTGAAAAAGACAATGAGACCATCCGACGCGATGTAATGCCGACTTTGTTGAGAAACCAGAACCTGGAGATGACACGCTTCGGCATTAAGGAAAAGATTGACGACCCGATGGAGGACATTCTTCATGGCGACGAGGCAGACAAGAAGATGGAGGAAATGGAAAAGGGCTTCAAAAAGATGATTGACATGCAGAAGCAAGGCGCCGACATCTATTTCGGCGGTTTTGCAAAGATGAAGCGCTTTGCCTTTTTCTATACGCTGTGTAACTGGTTTATGCCTTTTTATGCGGAACACCCGCAGTTGCAGCAACTCGCCCCTGATTTTCTAAAGTCTGAATTTCTGCATGATGTGTTGGACAGAGGCCCGTTCTGCGACTCAGACAAATACAGCTTCGCCCTCGGACTGTCGTCTGTCTTCGACCATTTGCCTTCCAACATTCAGGAACTGCTTAATAATGGGGGCGGCGCTGTCATGCCGACGGGTATCGATGAGCGGCAGATGCTGACACCAGTCTTTGTCAGACGACAGTATTTGCAGGACCTTTACCGTTTCTTCCGGCTCAATGATTACCGTAAGGCCTTCAGAAATCCTTTTGCCCGGCAGCCCGCTCACGTGTTTTTTGACAATGCCCTATACAGTCCAAAGCTTCATACAGAGTCAGTCCGCGTTGAACGTTTCCTTTTTAAGCAGGGTATGACTGCAGAGGCGTCACTGGTGCTGAATACATTCTACGATGCCGCGTCGGTTGATGACAAGCTGATGAGGGCGCGGCTGGCTGTCCGAGAGTCGCACTACGACGAGGCTGAACGGCTTTATGCCGACATACTCAAGGTGGATGGCAACCACACACAAGCCTTGAGGGGACTGGCACTTTCCAGCTTCTATTGTGGACACTATGAGCAAGCTGCAAAGCAATACCAGCGTCTCTCTGAAGCTCATCCGGGCAACAGTCAGTATAAGCAAAATATGGCCATATCACTGATTAGCGCCAAGAAGGTGAATGAGGGTGTTAACCTTCTGTATGAACTTTATTATAACGACCCGTCATCCATCGACGTGAAACGGGCTCTGGCCTGGGGACTGCTGTGTCTCAAGCGTTTGGAGCAGGCTCGTAAATTTTACCATGAAATATTGGAAGGGGTTGAGCCCAACGCCACCGACAATCTCAATGCCGGATATTGTGCATGGTTCAGCGGCAATTTACAAGAAGCCGTCAGACTGTTCAGGCAGGTCAATGGTTTTGCAACAAAGCTGAAGAATGACGAGTGGCTTATTGACAGCTATGGCATCAGCAATGCCGAAAAGCGAATCATGGAAGGTCTTGCCGCTCACTCGCCCTCGTAAGAAATGGTCTGTTATGAGACGGTGAGAGTCTGAAAAATAACACTCCTATGGTTACACCAGTCTTGTCCCTGCTCATTGATACTTTAGAAATCGGCATTGACAGTAATACAATGACCATCAATTAACCCACGGATTATTCGATGAACAATCCGTGGGCTAATTGTGTATCAGACGCGTGACGACATTAGCCGTTCATTGACAGCAGAAACTCATCATTGTCCTTGGTCTTCTCCATTCGGTCGTGGATGGTGTTCATCGCCTCAAGCGAATTCATGTCGGCAATATATTTCCTCAATATCCACATGCGGTCAAGAGTAGTCTTGTCCAGCAGTAGGTCATCACGCCGCGTGCTTGAGGCCACAAGGTTGACGGCAGGGAAGATGCGCTTGTTGGACAGCGAGCGGTCAAGCTGCAGCTCCATGTTGCCGGTACCCTTGAACTCCTCGAAGATGACCTCGTCCATCTTTGAGCCGGTGTCGATGAGGGCTGTTGCAATGATGGTAAGTGAACCGCCTCCCTCTATGTTGCGTGCGGCGCCAAAGAAACGCTTCGGCTTCTGCAGGGCATTGGCGTCGACACCGCCGGTCAGCACTTTTCCGGAAGCGGGTGAAACGGTGTTGTAGGCCCTTGCAAGTCGTGTAATGGAGTCGAGAAAAATGACCACGTCATGCCCGCATTCAACCAGGCGCTTGGCTTTCTCCAGCACGATGCCCGCAATCTTCACATGGTGGTCGGCAGGCTCATCAAAGGTAGAGGCTATCACCTCGGCATTGACAGTTCTTGCCATGTCAGTCACCTCCTCAGGGCGCTCGTCAATGAGCAGCATCATCAGGTAAGCCTCAGGGTGATTGGCTGCAATTGCATTGGCGATATTCTTCATCAGAATGGTCTTACCCGTCTTGGGCTGGGCGACTATCAGCGCGCGCTGACCCTTGCCGATAGGCGAGAAAAGGTCAACAATGCGCGTGGAGAGATTGGTTGTGGCAGGGTCTCCACAGAGGTTGAACTTTTTGTCAGGGAAGAGTGGGGTAAGGCTCTCAAAAGGAACGCGGTCTCTAATCTCAGAGGGCTTGCGGCCGTTGATGGTCCCGATGCTCGTCAGTGGGAAGAACTTCTCATTATCGTGGGGCGGACGCACGAAACCGTCTACCACATCGCCTGCTTTTAATCCATAGTGACGTATCTGATTGGTTGATACATAAACATCGTCGGGAGAGGAAAGATAATTGTAGTCGGAGGAGCGGAGAAAACCATAGCCGTCGGGCATAACCTCAAGTACTCCGTTAACTGAGATGATATTGTCGAAGTCGAAAGAAGAACCTTCCTCCTCAGGTTCTTCCTGTGAATCAACTGCATTTTCGTTTGAATTGTCATACCCTTGTTCGACAGGGACATCAAGCATGTCATAGGATGGCATGATGCCCTGGTCCTCAATAGGCAGGTCAACTACTGTGATGAAGTCAGTGCCATCGCCCGGGTCTCCCTCCCAAACGCCTTCGGCAGCCTTGGCTGAGGCCTCATTGTGGGCATTGACTTTTGCCTTCAGACGGTCAATCATGTTGCTTTCAGTCTCATTGTTTTCTGCCGCGTTGCCCTTGTTCTCAGCAGCCTCGTCTTTCTGCAATGTGGAATCTATATTGGCCGTATTGTCAAGAGCAGCGTTTGTGTCAGAAGTTCCGGGAGAAACAGTATCCTCCTCTTGAACATTGACTGCATTTGTATCCATGGTGTGTTGCTGTTTTGCTATCCTATCCTTTAAAGTTTTAATTTGTCCCATCAGGTTACGCTCGTATTTAGTCTTTGGGCCGCGATGCGTTGGCACGGCTTCCAATTTCTTGACTAAAGCATTCAGCTGCTCTGCCAAATTGGCGGAATCTTCTTCGGTGACAGAGCTCCGCTCGTCTTGCTTTGGAGAAATTCTGGTGCGTTTGCGCTTTGTAGGAGACATAGGATTTTGTTTCCCACCAATTTCAGCTTGTTTGTCAAGGACAGCATATATCATGTCCTCGCGGTTATTGTATTGACTGGCGTCAAGTGCTAACTCTTGCGCAATACCGGCCAATTCTGCATCATTTTTAGATGACAGTTCGTCTTTGCTATACATATTGGAAATAAATTATCTGAAATGTGTTTCCGAACAGGAAACCAATAAATTCGTATTGTGTTTGCAAAGTTACATATTATTTTCCAAAGCATAAAAAGGCAAAATAAGAAAAATATCAGTCATTAACAATAATTAATAAAGTTTTGGCTAACGGCTGTAGAAATCTTGGTAAATACCATTGCCAAAACCGAAGTAAATGCATTAAAGAATACGTGGTAACGGCATTACAAGACCATGATGAGAAATAATGTCCTTGTAGTTATAAAAAACGGGCTGCAAGTCCAAAGAACATGCAGCCCGTTGTGAAAAAGAAAGAATGGGTATTAAGCCTCTGCAGGAGCCTCAGCTTGCTGAGCCTCTGTCTGGGCTGCCTCAGCAGCCTTTGCAGCCTCAGCCTCTGCCTTTGCGGCAGCTTCTGCAGCCTTCTTGTCAGCTACTTTCTTTGCGATGGCCTCGTTCACTTTCTTCTCGGCATCGAGAGCCTTGGCCTCTGCCTCCTGACGGTTCTTCTTCTGAGCATCAGCCAAGGCGGTTGTCTTCTGGTCCTTAGCGGTCTTCCAGGCATCAAACTTCTGCTGGCATGTTGCCTCGTCAAAAGCGCCTTTCTTGACACCACCGCGAAGATGCTTCATCATATACACACCCTCGCTCTTCAGGATGTTGCGCACGGTGTCTGTAGGCTGTGCGCCAGTCTCCACCCAATAAAGTGCGCGGTCGAAATTCAAATCTACGGTAGCAGGATTGGTGTTGGGATTGTAAGTGCCAATCTTCTCAGTAAATTTACCATCTCGTGGTGCTCTTACATCTGCGATGACAATTCTGTAAAAGGCATAGCCCTTGTGGCCACCGCGCTGTAATCTGATTTTTGTTGCCATTTTGTTTTATAAAAATTAAAGGTTTGAATTTAACTGCCATCTCGTGACAGCGGGTGCAAAGTTACTATTAATTTTATAAATGGCAAAAAATCAGTCAGCTTATTTTGATTACTTGCACAATAAATCTGAAATGAGGCTCCGACTCACGTCGAAGCCTCACAACAACACAAACACAAATTGCGGATAAATTTAATCCGCTAAAACAAATGGGATGTTACATAATGCCGTCTTCTCTCAACTTCAGCTGCCATTTCCATGCGGAACGCAACACGTCGTCAAGTGAAGACTCTGCTTTCCAGCCCAATACCTTATTGGCCTTTGAGCAGTCTCCCCAAATCTTTTCAATATCACCTTCACGACGTGGACCGTATGCCCAATTGACTTTTACACCGGTAGCTTTCTCGAAAGTGGTTACAATCTCCAGTGTTGAGTTGCCGTGTCCTGTACCAATATTGAAATATTCAATGTTGTCGCCGTTACCGTCAAGTACGCGGGCCATGGCTGCTACATGAGCCTTAGCCAGGTCAACGACGTAAATGTAGTCGCGGATGCACGTGCCATCGGGCGTATCATAGTCATTACCGAAGATGGTAAGCTGTTTCCTGATTCCCATTGCGGTTTGTGTGACATAAGGAATGAGGTTGGCTGGTACGCCATTAGGCAGCTCGCCAATCAATGCTGATGGATGTGCGCCAATGGGGTTGAAGTATCTCAGGACAATGCTTTTGATGGGTGCCCCGCTGTGAATATAGTCAAAAATAATCTGCTCGTTGATTTCCTTGGTGTTGCCATAGGGTGAGGTGGCTTTTTGATGAGGGGCATCCTCACGCACGGGCAGGTTCTCGGGCCTGGGCTGGCCATAGACAGTGCAGCTTGACGAGAAGATAATGCCCTTAACGTTGTACTTTGGCATAAGCTCAAGCAGATTAACCAATGACACTATATTATTACGATAGTAGAGCAGAGGCTTCTGCACGCTCTCACCCACAGCCTTGCTTGCGGCGAAATGGATGATACCCTCGATGCCGGGGTATTTCTTGAAGACTCCCTCAGTGGCGTCCTTGTCGCGAAGGTCGATTTTCTCAAAGGCTGGACGCACACCGACTATCTTCTCAATGCCGTCCAGAACTTTGATATTAGAGTTAGACAAATTATCTACGATAACAACATCGTATCCGGCCTCAATCAGCTCAACCACTGTGTGGGAGCCGATAAATCCAGTACCGCCTGTAACAAGTATTCTTTGTTTCATAAATATATGTTATTAACTTACAACTCTCATTGCAAAGGTACAATTAGATTTTGACAACTCAAAATATTATAGTCAAATTATTTATTATATTTTTTAAATTGGTAATAAAGAAAATCCTATATGAAGTAATATGCAAGTTATACACCCTTGATGGATAAGTATGAAATGTAAAGTATCTTGACATTTTTAGCCCCTTAAAAAGGGCTTCGAAACGTTTCTACAACGTCATTAGCCAAAATAAACGCCATTTTATGATATATAAGCAAATAGTTGATAATCAGAGGCTTGTGATTAATTTTGCCCAATCAACTTTTGTTTAGGCAATGCGATATGGCTTAAATCTCGGTGGAAAGTGGCTTAAATCTCGATGGAAAGTGGCTTAAATCTCGATGGAAAGTGGCTTAAATCGCAGCATGATTCAATTCATTTTGCAAAACAACATGGCTAAGATGATGATGGAGGGATTATTTCGTCGCTGTTCAATGTGCATTTAAATAGAATCCAGAACGTGGAACAAGTAAAAATCAAACTGCATCTTTGTCCTCATTTTTTAAGCATTTCAAGTTTCGCAAGAGTATAAATATGTGGTAAACAAGTACGATATATTCACTAATGAGCCCCAGCTTGCGAAACTTGAATTATGCCATAATGTATTTTCCCAACTGATTATCAGTCTCAAATATTGTCATACGGAATATTGTCCATGATGAAAATCGACAATCGTCTTGACACCCTTTATCTTTTGGCCTTTAACGTTGGCTATGGCTTTTGGTGCTGCCTCAAGACTGACAGCAGCCAATGAGTAATGGTCGTAAACATCTATCCGGCCAATATCTTTGGAATTAAGCTTTCCGGTCTTACACAGGTACCCTAAAATGTCACCCTTTGAGATTTTGTCTTTCTTGCCTTTTCCTATATACAGCGTCGCCATCAACGGCAACGGAGGATTGGCCGAAGTTGGGGATGGGTGATACTCCTTTGCCGCCTGAATGTAGGAGGGCAATTGCTCATCAGGACCGAGCAGAAAAAACACGCGCCCCGACTCATTCCATCTTGCAGTACGGCCAATGCGGTGGATGTAGGCATCCTCTGTTTCCGGAAGATGGTAGTGTATAATGTTTTCTACGCCTTGTATATCCAATCCTCTGCTACCTAAATCAGTGCTGACAAGAATGTTGCTGCTATGATTGGCAAAAGTATATAGTGTCTCCTCACGTGCCTTTTGGTCTAGACTGCCATGATAGGCAGATACGGCAAATCGCTTTTCCCTGAGGAAGGAGGCTGTGCGCTCGACGCTGTCGCGATAATTGAGAAACACGATGGAGCAGTGCGTGTTCAGGTCGCGCAATAAGGCATCAAGGGCTTGGAGCTTGTCTTTGTCCTTGCTTTTGACCACAAATATTTGCAGACGATCCGACTGCCGGTAGGCCGTCTGGCGATAATCAAGTAGATGAAAGCTGCTAATGTTGAATAACTCGCTTTCCTCTTCGACAGGTGCGGTAGCCGAGAGAAAAACTTTGCGTATATTTTCCGGGAGCCTACTGACTATTCCAGTCATCTCATTTTGAAAGCCCAACTGCAGACATTTGTCAAATTCATCGATAATAAATGTAGTAACTGCTTTACTGCCAATGTTTTGCTTGTTGAGGTGGTCAAGCAGTCTACCAGGGGTGGAGAAGACAACCTGCGGCCTAATCTTTCTGATTTCCCGATGCTCGTCCATGGCCGACCGTCCACCATGGCAGGCATACGATCTGAGTCCTGTGTGAAGACTTTGAAAGACCTCATAAGACTGAATGGCAAGCTCACGTCCGGGTACGAGTATGAGAGCCTGAACCTCGTCGATGTCCTGCCTAATGACTTGCGTGAGTGGCAACTGGTAAGCGAGGGTCTTGCCACTGCCGGTAGGGCTTAGTACTATGAGGTCGCGCCTGTCCATGAGAAAAGCAGACGCAACGGCCTGCTGCATAGGACTGAGCGTGAGTTTCAGTCTTGAAGTGATTTCTTGTATATTCATTTGTCAATCAGTTTGTCAATTTCATCAAATTGCTTGCCCATGTTGAGGTTGAGATAAATGGTATAGAGCGGGAGACCCCATTTGTCTTTGTCGGCAGGTTGTAGCGCTTTGTATTTCTCGAGGAAGGGTAGTGCCTCACGATAAAGTTGCTGAATATGCTTGCGGGTCTTTGTCGACAGCTGCAGGTTCTTGTCGAGCGAGACTCCTTTATTGAATTTTGCCAAGCCGGCATTCAGCCAGGCAGTCGCCATTTCGGGATGTTCCTTAGTGAGCTTGCTGCTGATGGCAAAGCTTTGGTCATAGTCTGTTGTGTTCAGCAGCAGCGTACTTTTGGCAAGGAGTACGGGAAGGCTGGTGCTGTCGGCGCTCAGGGCCTTGTCAGACAAAGCCAAGGATTTCGACCAATCCTTGTAGCTTGAGTAGTAATCTACCAAATGAGAATAAAAGAAAGGAGATTTTGGATAAGCGTCGAACCCCTCTTTCAGCGTTTTTACATAGCGCGAGGTATCCCCGTCGAGCTGGTAGGCAGTTGCCAGCAGTTGCAGCATGCTCTCATAGTGAGCCGTATCTTTTAATGCAAGATAGGTGTTGTGAAGTATCTTTTTTGCGTCGTTCAGCTTATAGCCGCAGTAGGAGGCCCAATAGGCAGCCTCAGGCAGGTGTTTGTCCTTTTGTGCATAATGGAAGTTTCCGAACATCGGATGTGACGCTGCGTCAATGTATTGGCCAAGTAACTCATAGGCCTTTTCATATCTTTTTTTTGCAATAAAAAACAAGCCTCCGTTATAAAGGTTTGGCCTCAACTGACTGAGGAGCAAGCTGTTCTGCTTCCTCATCTTTGGATGCGCATGTCCCTTGTCATCTGGCATGGCATCAATGGAGTCGTAGGCCTCCATGTCTCTGAACATCCTCGATGCAGTATCGAACAGCAGCGTGGTGTCGTATTTTTGCTTGAGATATAGCTTCTCATTGCCTTGCTCATACTGCTTCAGCATGGCGTTGAACATCACCCGCCAGATTTTTTCTTTCTTACGGTTGGATGAGTCTTTGAGCAATTTTCGCATGGACTGCTCAGCCTCATCAAGTTTGTTTCCACTTTTAACCAAGTCCTCGGCCTTTGTGATTTCCTTTCTTTGTGAAAAGCAGCAAAGTGGAACCAATAGCAAACAGAAATAAAGTAAAAGCTTTCTAACCATGAAAAACACTAAAAAAGAGAAGCGTCCCGTGTTGTAGTCGGCGTCAAGGTGTTCCAAATGAGTGAGAGGCACCTCAGACATAACTACGGCACGGGGCGTAATGTTTGACCGAATAATCAATTGTTTACGCTTCCTCCAACAATATCAAGCAGCTCATTCGTAATGGCGGTCTGACGGCTCTTATTGTAGTCAAGGTTGAGGTCCTTGAGCAGCTCATCGGCATTATCAGTAGCAGTCTGCATGGCAACCATTCGCGCTGCGTGCTCAGAAGCACAGCTATCCAGGAGGGCTGTGTAAATCATCAGGTCGAGCAGCTTTGGAATAAGCGACTGGAGCACTGTCTTCAAGTCTGGCTCAACGATAAAGTCCTCAAGATAAGCCTTGGAATTATTCTCCTCAGAACGCTCTTTGCGGAGACCTTTCTCCCGAAGATATTCCTGAGCCTTAGCAGTGGCCATATTGCTAGAAAGGTCACGGTCGTTATACTTGCCAATACTTTCAGTTGACAAATCAATGGGCAGGAATGTCCGACGGGTGAGTACCTGTGAGCCGGCGCTGCGGAAATGATGATATATCAACTCCACTTTGTCCAGTTCATGTCTCATATACTTGTCCGACAGCTCCGTTGCAATGTTCTTGCACTCTGCGGCATTTGGCTTGTCGGCCAATTCAATGAAGTCACCCGCAGGCTCATATCCCATTTTCCTCACTTTCTCTGCCACCTTTCGTCCTATGGGATAGATGGTAATGTTGCTGATGCCTTGAGCCTTATAACCATCTATTGTCTCCTGCATCTTGCGAATGACATTGTTGTTATAGCCGCCACAGAGTGAACTGTTGGAGGAGTAAACCACAAGTGCCACAGCCTTGAGTTCCTTGCGCTCGGTGCTGAGAAAGTTTTTTGCATCGTCAGAAGCAGACAATAGGAACGACTTCAGGATATGCTCCAGTAAGTTTTCGTATGGGAGCATATTCTGAATAGCCGTTTGCGCATGGTGAAGCTTCGACGAGGCTACCATCTTCATGGCACTTGTAATTTTACGAGTGCTCTGGACAGAAGCTATACGGTTCTTAATCTCTTTTAATGAAGGCATAAGCTACACTATTTCTTATACTGTCCTGCCACGTTGGCCATCACGTCCTCAATGGTCTTCGTACAGGTTTCATCTATCTTTCCTGAAGCCAAGGTGTCAATAACATCCTGATGTTGTGTGCGCATTTGCTCAAGGAATTGGTCCTGGCAAGAACGCACCGCATCTACTGGAACATCATGCATCAGCCCGTGTACACCGCAATAGATGATGGCAATTTGCTCACCTACTGGCATTGGGCTGTACTGAGGCTGAATTAGCAGTTGGTTGTTTTTGCGGCCACGGTCAATTGTCATAGCCGTTACAGCATCCATGTCACTTGAGAACTTGGAGAATGATTCCAGCTCACGGTACTGAGCCATATCGATTTTCAGCGTACCAGCCACTTTCTTCATGCTCTTGATTTGAGCAGAACCGCCCACACGGCTCACTGATATTCCCACATTAATTGCAGGACGGAAGCCTTGGTTGAAGAGGTTGCTCTCAAGATAAATCTGTCCGTCAGTAATTGAGATAACGTTGGTAGGGATGTAAGCCGATACGTCACCGGCCTGCGTCTCGATGATAGGCAGAGCAGTTAACGAGCCGCCACCTTTCACATGACCCCTCAGGCATTCGGGAAGGTCATTCATCTGTTCCGCAATCTCCTGCTGGCCGTTGATACGGGCTGCCCTCTCCAACAGACGGGAGTGAAGATAGAACACGTCGCCTGGATAAGCCTCGCGCCCGGACGGACGACGCAAAATCAGCGACACCTCGCGATAAGCCACAGCCTGCTTCGACAGGTCGTCATAGACAACAAGAGCATCGTAGCCTCTGTCGCGGAAATACTCACCAATGGCTGCTCCGGCAAACGGAGCAAAGTATTGCATGGCAGCCGGGTCGGCAGCCGTAGCACTCACCACAATGGTGTAGGGCAGCGCGCCATGTTCTTTCAAGTTCTGCACAAGAGCTGCCACCGTACTGGCCTTTTGGCCGATTGCAACGTAGATGCAATACACGGGCTTGCCGGCCTCATAGTTGCCTCTCTGGTTGATGATGGTATCGATGGCTATGGCGGTCTTGCCAGTCTGGCGGTCACCGATAATCAGCTCACGCTGTCCCCGGCCAATAGGAATCATCGAGTCGATGGCCTTCAATCCAGTCTGCAACGGTGTCTTCACCGGTTGACGATAGATAACGCCAGGAGCCTTACGGTCGAGCGGCATCTCAAAGGCGCCTGTAAGGTCGATGTCACCCTTTCCGTCAATAGGGTCACCCAGCGTATTTACGACGCGTCCGAGGAAGTTGTCATTCACGCGGATAGATGCAATTCGATGGGTGCGCTTTACCTTCATGCCCTCCTTGATGCCTGAGGAAGAGCCAAGCAGCACACAACCGACATTGTCCTCCTCCAAGTTCATCACGATAGCCTTGGTGCCGTCCTCAAACTCAAGCAACTCGCTGGCTTCTGCGTTGCGAAGACCATAGACGTGGGCAACACCGTCGCCAACCGTGAGTACGGTACCCACCTCGTCAAACTGCTCTTCTGCATTGAGGCCTTCAAGCTGCCTGAGCAGAACCTCAGACACCTCACTTGGTTTTATTTTATCACTCATTATTAATTAACTCAATGTAAATACAATGTTAATCAGATTTTTACTTATCCAGTTCTTGCAGTACCTTGCTGAGCTTTGTTCTCACGCTGGCATCCATACGGTAGGTATCGTACTCGAGGATAAAACCGCCGATGATCGATGGGTCAACCTCGGTGTTGAACTCTACTGTACCATGTGTTTTATTCTCTACCATTTGCCTCATTTTCTCCTCTATCAGGGGAGTGACGGCAGTGGCAGTGATAAGTGTACCTCGCGTGATATTCTTCTGTTTAAGATAGAGCGTTACATAAGACGTGGCCATAAACTGAAGGATATTCTCGCGGTTCTCTTTAAGCACAAGTTGGAAAAAGACCGTGACAAGATGAGGTAGGTTACCCCCCGAGGCGGTCTGAAGCAATGCCAGCTTCTTGTCTTTGGCAAGCATCGGATTGTCAATCGTAAAACGAAGCTGCGGCACCTGTATGTAGCTTTTGGCAAGCGACATCATCTCATGATAAACCACATCTTCCTGCTTGAGGTCGGTAGCACTCTTGAGAAGTGCCCTCGCATACCTTACCGCTATTACTCCGAAATCCATAAGCCCAACAATTATTTATTTGCCTGGTCAGTAACACTTACTTCATCAAGCAATTTGTCAATCAATTCCATCTGCTTATCGTCCGTCGAAAGTCTTTCCTTGACAATTTTTTCGGCAATCTTTACAGAAAGTTCAGCAACCTGCGCGCGTATCTCGCGTATAGCCTGCTGTTTTTCCTGCTCAATCTCTGCCTTGGCATCGGCAATGAGCTCTGCGCTCCTTGCCTTTGCCTGGTCAGCGGCTTTCGCCACGATAGCGTCACGGGTTGCCGTTGCCTCTTTCAAGACAACAGCCTGCTGCTCGCGCGCCTGCTGCAGAATGGATTCGCCCTCTTTCTGAATGTTGGCAAGCTTTTCGTTAGCCTCATGCGCCTTCTTCAAGCTGTCATTGATGTAGAGCTGGCGCTCCCTAACCATTTTTGTAATGGTTGGGAAACCCCATTTACACAATATGGCAAGCACGACGAGGAAGACGATGGTCATCCAAAACAGCAAGCCAGAACTTGGCATTAATAAATCCATACGCAGTAACTATTATTAGTCTTGATTAGATGCAGAGGAAAGCCACAACCACAGCGAAGAGGGCAACACCCTCAATAAGGGCTGCAGCAACAATCATGTTTGTGAAAATCTTGCTGATGACCTCGGGCTGACGGGCCATGGCATCCATTGCCTGACCACCGATGCGGCCAATACCTATACCTGCGCCAATTGCTGCAAGACCTGCGCCGACACCAGCGCCCAACTTACCAAGGCCAGCTGCTGCGGCCTGTAATAATAATGCTGAAATCATAGTTGTAATGTTTTTATGTTTGATGTTTATTAATATCTTAGTATAAAATTTATTCTTCCTTTGCCCGCGCCAGACCAATGAAGATGGAGCTGAGCATTGTGAACACCATAGACTGAATGAAGCAGACCAGTAGTTCAAGGCACATCATGAAAATGCTCATTAGTACGCTGAGCGCCGACATGCCGATGGCTATGCCTATACCCATTGAGGCCACCACAAAGATGATGCTTGTGAGTGAGAGGGCTATAGCATGGCCTGCCATCATATTCGCAAAAAGTCGGATCATCAGTGCAAAAGGCTTGGTGAAGATGCCCACGAATTCGATGAGAGGAATCAGTGGGAATGCCTTCAATGCAATAGGAACATCAGGCCAGAAAATGTCTTTCCAATAATGTTTCGTGCCACTGAACTGCGTGATTACGAACGTACAGAAGGCCAGGAAAAACGTTATGGCAATATTACCAGTAACATTTCCACCGCCCGGTGGGAATGGAACAACGCCCATTAGATTGCAAGTGAAGATGAAGAAGAAGCATGTGAGCAGATAGGGTGAGTATTTCTCATACCCCTCTCCAACTCCTACTTTAATGATGTTGTCCTCAACCCAGCTTACAAGCATTTCTATTAATCCGACAAAGCCACCCGGAGCCTTGTCCTCTGGCTTGCGATTTCGGTACCAACGAGCTGGTATAAGGATGATAAGCAAGAGAATGATGGCATCTATAAAAAGGCATGCCACCGTCTTTGTTATCGAAATGTCAAGCGGAACGGTAACGGTATTGCCTATAACCTCAACTATCTTGCCTGCGTGGTTGCCTTTAGTAGCAATAACAAGGTTGTAAGGTCCCCTACGGTAGCCGTTGGCATCGGCTTCTTCTGCAAATGCGGCCGAGCTGAAGACATGCCACCCCGTAGAACTCTTGACGATTACCGGCAAGTTGATGATAACTTGTTTCTTCCCAATATCCGTGACGTGCCATTCGTAGGAGTCCTTAATGTGCCCCAATACAATGGACGAGGCATTTGGCTTGCTTTCACCCGTGGCTGCTGCTAAGTCAGGTAAAGCAAGGAGCAATGTCAGCGCCAAGCATAATATATATTTAAAATATCTCATTTATCAAGACCTTTTAATGTTTCAATATCAGCGTCAAAGCCATCATCAGGACATACATTGAGAAAAGCATCAGAACAAACGCTTTCGACTCTGCGACACTGTCTGAGATGAAGAATATATAGATGGCTGCATAACCCAGTATTATGAACACGCGGAACGCTGCATAGGCCATGTAGAACCGCACGAGCATCTGATGGCCTTCTGCTTTGAAATGCCTATACCCCGCCATCCATCCTGCGCCCAAGGCTACAAGAAGCAGCAGGCTGAACATTATCGCGAGTACCGAGACCATACAGCCATTATTGCTATCCAGACAGTGAGAACTACGATTGCACTGACAACTACGCCCGTGACCAACTCTCTCTTGTCAAGCACATTAATCACAAGCAAAGCAAGAAGGTAAACTCCCGCAATCACCCACAATCCTATTTTGTTGACAAGCTTCGTTTTCATCAGTATGCGCTATTGTTGCAACTCAACGCAGAGGTTGACCTCGTTGTTCTCCACTTCAACGAAACCTCCATCTATATCCACTGTCCGGGAACCATCTTTCGTAACATACTCAACAATTCCCTTTACCAGCGAAGAGATGATGGGAGCATGATTGCTCAAGACCTCGAAGCTTCCGAGTGTCCCAGGCACTTTGACAGACTCCACATCTCCGTCATAGATTACTTTTTCCGGTGAAATGACCTTTAACTTCAACATACCTTATTATATATTTATGCCTTAGCTGCTTCCATCAGCTTCTTGCCCTTAGCGATGGCATCGTCAATAGTGCCGACATTCATAAATGCCTGCTCGGGCAAGTCATCGACCTCACCATCAAGAATGGCATTGAAACCCTTAATGGTATCTTCGATGCTGACCATCACGCCAGGCACCCCTGTGAACTGCTCTGCTACTGCGAAAGGCTGGGAAAGGAAGCGCTGGACACGGCGCGCGCGATTTACAACCAACTTATCCTCATCAGACAACTCATCCATGCCTAAGATGGCGATTATATCCTGTAACTCATTGTAATGCTGTAAGGTCTCTTTCACGCGTTGGGCACAATCATAGTGGTCCTTACCTACAATCAGCGGGTCAAGAATACGCGACGTGCTTGCAAGTGGGTCAACCGCAGGGTAGATACCAAGCTCGGTAATCTTACGGTCAAGCACTGTAGTGGCATCAAGGTGAGAGAAAGTCGTTGCCGGGGCTGGATCAGTAAGGTCGTCTGCTGGTACATACACGGCCTGAACCGAAGTAATGGAGCCGTGCTTGGTAGAGGTGATGCGCTCCTGCATGGCACCCATCTCACTGGCAAGGGTAGGTTGGTAACCAACGGCAGAAGGCATTCTGCCCAGCAGGGCTGAAACCTCAGAACCAGCTTGAGTGAAACGGAAGATATTGTCGATAAAGAACATGATATCAGCAGGTTGCCCATCCTTTCCGCCATGGTCACGGAACTCCTCGGCTATGGTTAGACCGGACAGAGCCACGCGGGCGCGCGCCCCTGGCGGCTCATTCATCTGTCCATATACAAGAGTTGACTGCGACTTCTCCAGTTCAGCAGGGTCAACCAGAGACAAGTCCCATTTGCCTTCGTCCATGGCTTTCCTGAACTTTTCGCCATAGCGTATGACCCCAGAGTCAAGCATGTCACGGATAAGGTCGTTGCCCTCACGCGTACGCTCACCAACACCTGCGAACACAGAGTAGCCGCTGTGGCCTTTGGCGATGTTGTTCATCAATTCCATGATGAGTACCGTCTTGCCCACACCGGCACCCCCGAAGAGGCCGATTTTACCGCCACGCATATAAGGCTCAAGCAGGTCAATGACCTTGATGCCCGTAGGCAGCATCTCTTTGTGGGTGGAAAGATCCTCAAACTTTGGCGCGGGGCGATGAATAGGGTAGGAACCTTTCATGTCCAACGGCTTCATGCCGTCGATGGGCTGACCTATGACATTCATCATACGACCACGAATTTGGTCTCCAGAAGGCATTTGAATAGGTGATCCAGTTGTGATAACCTCAAGACCACGTTCCAGGCCGTCGGTACTGTCCATGGCAATGCAGCGGACGGTATCCTCTCCAATGTGCTGCTCAACCTCAAGAACAAGGTCACTGCCATTGGGACGCTTAACCTTCAATGCCTCATAAATTTTTGGCAGCACTTTCTCGGGATCCTGACCTTGCGTATCGAAGAAGACATCGATAACAGGACCGATAATTTGAGAAATGTGTCCGTTAATCTGTGACATATTACTATAGATTTAATATTGTTTCTTTTTATCTGGCCATCAAATGCTCAATTCGTCAAGCACCTCGATAAGCTTCTTATCGAAAGGCTTGTCTGACCTAATAGCCTCTGACAATGGCACATAGACTATCTCATTGTTGCGCTGGCCGACCATAATGTTGCGCTGTCCTTGCATGATGGCTTCAACGGCAGCCACCCCAGTGCGGCTTGCAAGGATGCGGTCATGAGCTGAGGGACGCCCGCCACGTTGCAAGTAACCAAGGATTGACACACGCACGTCATACTCAGGAAACTCCTTGCGTACACGCTCGGCATAGTACATGGCACCACACTTGGGACTTTCTGAGACAATAACAATGCAGCTCTTTTTAGACTTACGGATACCACGTTCCATGAACTTGGCCAACTGGTCCACATCCGTAGAGTCCTCAGGAATGATTGCTGCCTCAGCACCGCTGGCTATAGCAGAGTTCTGTGCCAGGAAGCCGGCATCACGCCCCATTACCTCAACGAAGAAGATGCGCTGATGGCTCTGGGCGGTATCCCGTATGCGGTCAACACAGTCAACGATGGTATTAAGTGTTGTATCGTATCCTATAGTTGTATCAGTGCCATAGAGGTCGTTGTCAATCGTTCCGGGCAAGCCGATGCAGCAAAGGTCGTAGTCGCGGGCAAACTCCATGGCACCAGTCAGAGAACCATTGCCGCCGATGACGACAAGTGCGTCTATTTCCTCTTTCTTCAGGGTCTCGTAAGCCTGGTCACGGCCCTCTTTCGTCATAAAGGCCCTTGAGCGGGCAGTCTTCAGTATGGTGCCGCCCTGCATGATAATGCCTGACACATTTTCAGTAGTGAACGGCTTCACATCATCCTCTATGAGACCGTCATAACCACGATATATACCCTTGATATTAAAACCATTACAAATGCCTGACCTTGTTACGGCCCTAATGGCTGCGTTCATGCCAGGAGCATCTCCGCCTGAGGTAAGCACACCTATAGTCTTAATCTTTGCCATTTTGTCGTTAATATTAATTAGTTGACTTTTCTTGGACAGAAATAATTATCTTTTAGTTAATGGCAAAGTTAGTCATTATTTTATTAATCCCAAAGTTATCTTCCGTTATTTATATTGCTTTAACGAAATAGAAAACATTGTTTTTGCACTTGTTACGGAAACCGAACCAAGATGAAACGGAAAGTACTGGAAAAGCAAAGTGCGTCAAGACGCATGGTCTTGACGCACTTTCCATATTATAAGCAATTGCTTGGCAAGCGGCTTTATTTCTTGATAAGATTCTGTAGTTGCTGAGTACGGGAATCATCTGTGCCATAAAGGGCATAATAGCATTGATACAAAGGATAGGCCCAATTGGACTGCTCTCTATTCGGGTCAAGGCTTCTTGCCTTCTCCAGATATCCCATTGATTCGTTGTATAGTTCTTTCTGGGCGTTGGGGTTGTTGTTGATCAGCTGAGCTTTGTTGTTGATGGCAAAGCCGAGGAAGGTCAGTACAACTGAATTTTTCGGGTTGATACCCGCAGCTTTCTTGTAGAGGCTGATGCTCTCGTCAAAGTTTGGCTTTGCGCTCTTAGCCTCCTTGTCGAGGAGCAGTCTGGCCTTTGTGGCGAGGGCAGTGAAGTTGTTGGGGTCAGCGGCCAGCTTCTCATCGACCAACCTGGACACCTCGTCGGTCTTGTTCATTCCGTTGTACATGTCGCAGAGTAGCCCGAACACCGTCTCGTTATTGGGGTCGGCGGCGTAGGCCGCGCGCAGCTTGTCGGTGAACGCCAAGGAGTCGGCAGCGTTCTTGATGTTCATTCTGGCCACCGAATACTTGAAAGCCTCGGCCTGAGTGCGCATGGCAGAGTCGGCCATGGCGATGTCGGCGTATTTCTCGGCCTTGTCAAAAAGCTTTGCCTGTCCGGCATAGAGTGCGGTATAGTAAGCCACCTGTCCGAGGTACTGCTTCTCGCCCTCCTTTGTGGCAGCAAAGAGCGGGTTGCTATCAGTGTCGAGGAAGGTGCCCCAATACTTCAGCACACCCTCTTGGTTGGACTTCTGGGCAAAGTAGTTGCCTGCATTCACCAGTGTAAGGCGGGCATTGCTCAGCTTCGTCTTCAGAGCATCGGTGAACTTTGGCTTCACTTTGCCCTTCTCGTTGGGCTCTGCGTCGTACTTAATGCACTCAAGACCGTTGACCAGTGCATTGTAGGCGGCCTCGTAGTACACCAGCGTGTCGATGGGCTGTATCTTGGCCTTTGTGATTTGTGCCTGGATGTTGGCTGCCTCAACCGCATTCTGCTTGTCGAAGGCGTCGAGGGCAAGACCTGTCACATGGTTGTAGGCTTTTGCTTTCTCAGAGGCATTGGCCATTTGGTTGAGGTTCTGCTTGAGCAACTGGGTGGCCTGAGCATAGTCCTTGGTACCAAGGACAGCCTTCAAGGGCTCGCTGTCGCCTGCAAAAGCAGCCGATGTGCCGAGCATCATCAGGGCTGCGAACATGATTTTTTTCATAAGCTCGTTATTTTAAATTTTCTGATTTATCCATTTGTTTTTATTTTTCGGAGTCTGACTGCCGGCTTTCGTCCTCGTCGGCAGAGGATCCGGCTGCCGGTTGGCTGAGGGCATGGGCGTTTGTGGCCTCGGAGAAGCGCTCCTCAGCATTGCTCATCTTCTGCCGGCTCTCAGCCTCGACAGTAGCCTCCAGCTCAGAGCTCATCACCTTGCACACGCTGGCAATGACATCGTTTTTCTTCGTGAGGTTGATGAGTCTGACACCCTGTGTGGCTCGGCCCATTACCCTGACGTCGGCAACGGCCATACGGATGACGATGCCGCTCTTGTTGATGATCATCAGGTCGTTGATGTCGGTCACGTTCTTCAGTGCGACGAGCCTGCCCGTCTTCTCGGTGATGGCCATGGTCTTGACACCGCGGCCGCCCCGGTTGGTCTTGCGGTAGTCCTCAATGGGCGAGCGCTTGCCGAAGCCGTTCTCGCTGACGACCATTGCGGTTTCCTTCTCCGGGTCGTTGACGACAATCATGCCGATTACCTCGTCGCCGTCGCTGTCGAGCATCATGCCGCGCACGCCGGTGGCTCCACGGCCCATGGGGCGTATGGCACTCTCGTCGAAACGCACGGCGCGGCCGTTGCGGTCCGCGATAATGAGTTCATTGCTGCCGTTGGTTAGACGTACGTCGACCACCTCGTCGCCGTCGGCAATGGTGATGGCCCTAACACCGTTGGCACGCGGGCGGGAGTATTCCTTGAGGCATGTCTTCTTGACGGTGCCGTTCTTGGTGGCAAAGACGACATAGTGGCTATTGACGAATTCCTCGTTCTCAAGTCCGCGGCCTCTGAGTCG
The DNA here is from genome assembly GCA_902497035.1 of uncultured Prevotella sp. Lineage (GTDB taxonomy): Bacteria > Bacteroidota > Bacteroidia > Bacteroidales > Bacteroidaceae > Prevotella. The sequence continues at coordinate 27,056 of CABVDL010000005.1, read as the reverse complement.
CAGGAAAGCGTTGACGCCGTCGCCCGTCTCGATGTTGAGCAGGTTCTGTATGGCGCGTCCCTTCGATGTCTTGTCACCCTCTGGAATGTCGTAGCAGTGGAGCCAGTAGCACCGGCCGAAGCGGGTGAAGAAGAGCATGGTCTGGTGCATCGTGGCGGGATAGATGAACTCGGTGAAGTCTTTCTCCCGCGTGTGGGCTCCCTTTGAGCCGACGCCTCCGCGGGCCTGCTCGCGGAACTCCTTGAGCGGCGTGCGCTTGATGTAGCCGAGGTGGCTCACCGTGATGACCACGGGGTCGTTGGGATAGAAGTCCTCGGCATTGAATTCATGCTCGTCGGGGATAATCTGCGTGCGGCGCCCGTCGCCGTATTTCTCCTTGACCTCGTTGAGATCGTCTTTCATCACTTTCTTGCAGAGCTCGGGGTCGTCAAGGATTTGCTGAAGATACTCAATCTGCCTCTGCAGCTCGTCATATTCCTGGTGCAGCTGGTCGGTACGTAGCTTGGTGAGCTGGGCCAGACGCATGTCAACAATAGCCTTCGACTGCAGTTCGTCGAGACTGAAGCGCTGCTCCAGGTTACGCTGTGCGTCGGAGGGCGACTCGCTGCTGCGTATGATGTGTACCACCTCGTCGATGTTGTCGCAGGCGATTATCAGTCCCTCAAGGATATGGGCACGTTCCCTGGCCTTGTTGAGGTCGAACTTTGTGCGGCGGATGGTCACCTCGTGGCGATGGTCGATGAAATAGGAGATGCAATCCTTGAGCGAGAGTATTTTCGGACGCAGCTGCGAATGGTCGTGTTTGTTGGGTACCAGCGCGATGCAGTTGACAGAGAAGCTGCTCTGCAGGGCGGTCATCTTGAAGAGCTTGTTGAGAATGACCTTGGCGTTGGCATCTTTCTTCACGTCGACGACAATGCGCATACCCTGACGGCCGGTCTCATCGTTGACGTTGGAGATGCCCTCCAGCTTTCCCTCCTTCACGAGGTCGGCAATATACTCGATGAGCTGCTGCTTGTTGACTCCGTATGGGATTTCGGTGACGACAATCTTATCGTGCGACTCGTCGCTTTCAATCTCGGCCTTTGCGCGCATCACGATGCGCCCGCGTCCGGTGGCATAGGCTTCCCTGACGCCCTGCAGTCCATAGATGTAGGCCCCGGTGGGGAAGTCGGGCGCGGGAATGTACTTCATCAGCCCGTCCACGTCGATGTCGGGGTTGTCGATGAAAGCGCAGCAGCCGTCAATGACCTCGTTGAGGTTATGCGTGGGTATGTTGGTGGCCATACCCACAGCGATGCCGTTGCCGCCGTTGACCAGCAGGTTGGGGATTTTCGTGGGCATGACGGTGGGCTCCTTCAGGGTGTCGTCGAAGTTGTTGGTCATGTCGACGGTATCCTTGTCGATGTCGTCCATGATGTGCTCGCCCATTTTCGAGAGGCGGCACTCGGTGTAACGCATGGCTGCTGGGGAGTCGCCGTCGACGCTTCCGAAGTTGCCCTGTCCGTCGACGAGCTTGTAGCGCATGTTCCAGTCCTGGCCCATGCGTACGAGGGCTCCATAGACCGACCTGTCACCGTGGGGGTGATACTTACCCAGCACCTCGCCCACGACACGCGCACATTTCTTGTACGGTTTGTCGCTGGTGTTGCCCAGTCCGAGCATGCCGTAGAGGATACGGCGGTGGACAGGCTTGAACCCGTCGCGGACATCGGGCAGCGCACGTGCTACGATGACCGACATTGAGTAGTCGATGTAAGAGGTCTTCATCTCCTCCTCAATGTTGATTTTCATAATCCGGTCCTGATCAATAGTCAAATTCTCATCCATTTAATATAGTTGTCTTTTCGTAAAAAATCGATTTTAGGGACTTTTCCGGCCCTCTGAGCCATTTTTACAGCTTTTTCAAGGTGTAAAATTACGACTTTTATTTGATATGGCAAGCAATATTTTCAAAAAAATGCGCTTCTGATGAAAACTTTTTCAGGCGCACACGTAGGCGACGGAGCAAATAAGCTCCATGCCAAGCACATAAACGGACAGCAGGTCTTTAAGCAGACGTGTGCCATGGCAGACGCTGTGGAAGACGTCGCAGTAGTTGTGGAGCTGGCCGCTGAAGAGTCCGTAGGCAATGGCGGAGGTGACGGTCATGAACGCGGCCACGGGTACGACAGCCGCCGGGAAGCTGCTTGGGAACAGGTGGCCGGTAGAACTGAGCAAAATGGCTCTCTTGGGCAGAATGAGCAGGAGGACGACCGCCAATTCGACAGCCGCGAGTCCGGCAGCCGCCTTCAGTCCTGACTTCTGCTGCGGCTCAAGTCTCGGGCCAGCCACTGAGGCACGCAGCGCGGCCCACAGGCCACTGGCAGCGCAGCAGCCGACGGCGATGTCGGCCAAAACCATCCATACCAGGACGGGGTGGGAGAGATTATCGGTAAAAGTTCCGAGAAGCCATCTGATGCCGCCGCTGCTGAGCAGAGAGTGCACGGCTGTCTCAGGCACGGCTGCCGTCCACAGCCATGAGCCCAAAATGACGGCTGTCTGCAGGAGTACCAGCGTCAGGAGCAGTGCGGGGAGCAGTCGTTTATTCCTCATCTGGGGTCAGATTGTCAATATCGAGGATGCGCAGTTCCAAGGCACGCACAACGAGACGCGTGGCGTTGACGCCGATGCCGCCGTTGCCGTTGGGGAAAAGTTTCTGTACAAGCTCATTTTGCCGCTTCTCAAGACTTTTCACGCCAAACGGCATGCCACGGAGGCTGGTAATCTGTTCTTTGGTGTAGCCCAGGGCAAGGTGGCGGAGGAAACGCTCGTCATATTCGTCGATGTCGTAATTGATGAGTGCCTCCTGCCGCATCAGCTCGCTGTTGACACTCTTCTTGAAGCGCTCGACAATCTTTTCCAATATGGGCTGGTTGAAAACGAGGCGCTTGCCGTCCATCACGCTGGCCACATCGTTGCGCGTGAGCAGCTCGCCGCTTTTCAGTATGATACCGTCGCAGCCGGCGTCCATGGCATCCACCCAAAGCTTCTCGTTGAGTATCTCACCTGTGAAGATGAGTACTTTCACCTCCGGATAGCTCTGCTTAGTTCGGCGGCAAATCTCCACGCCGACGGTCGTAGAGCCGCCAAGCCCAAGGTCGAGCAGCACCAGGTCGGGCTTCTGTTGCTTCATCAGCTTCCAGTAGGAAGGCTCATCGGGAGCCGTGCCGATGATGCGCGCCTCGGGAATATCTGACCTGAAGATGCCCTCGGTCCCTTTCAGTTCAAGGGGTACGTCTTCTACAATAATTACATTAAAATCTTTCATATTGTGATGGTTGTTTGTTGACGTGATGGTTGTTTGTCTTCTAAAAATGTGCGGTAACGCCAGGGCATGGTGATGACGACCTCGGTCATGTTGTCACGGCGCACAGCCGTAATGCCGCAGGCGCGCAGGTTGGTCACTTCACCCATCTCTCTGACGATTTGCCGGCAAAGGAGAAAACGGATGTTTACGGTTTGCGGAGTGAAAAGCACGGCGGCCTGCCCGTCGGTCAGTGACAGCCGGTCCATGCTGACAGTCACACGCATATAGTCGGCATCGGGATGCTCAAGGCTGTAAACGGGTCTGACCCCCTTGTTGCAATGCCGGAGAATGTCGAACAGACTGGCTATGGTGTGACTGTCTGTGCGGGGCGTATGCACTTGGCGCATAGCCTGCTCAGACAGTATCTCGTACAGTGCGTGGTAGTAGTCGACCACTTCCTTGATGGCCTGTAGATTTTGACTGTCGCTGTCGATGAGCTGGCGTATGCGAGAGGGATAATACATGGTCTCGTGTTTCAGCGTCGAGAGACAGTTGTCCAACACATTATTAGATATGTACAGCCTGTCAGTGTCCAGTCTCAGACGGTTGAGCTCGTCCTGTGCCAGCTCATTCTTCACTTCCATGTCGGTCTTACTGTCGATGGAAGCCTTAAGTGCCTCTCTGATTTGTCCCACGACATCATTGAGACTCTCTTTCTGTTCTGGCTTGAGGTGGAAGTTGTGGAAGTCGCTCAGTGCCTCGATGCCATCGAGCTTCTGCTGGTCTGATGCCGTGGAAAGCAGCAGCCGGTTCATCTTGTTTATACGCTCGACGCAGAACCTGTAGTTAATCTTCTGGCGGTAATAAAGGAAATAATAGGCCGGGAAAATGACGATAAGCAGAATGACGAGCAGGGCAACGGCGACATTCTTGTTGGTGTTGTTGCGCTGCATCGACCTCACATAGGCCGGCAGCTGACTGTCGGCGCTGGCCTGACGGAAAAGCCGGGTGTAGTATTGGTTGCTTTTTTGGTAAAGGTCCCACTTGTGCAAGGCCAGCGCGGCAACGGCTGTCTCATTACTGATGTCGAGCAGCGTCAGTGTGTCACTGGGACTGACATACTTGTAGCAGCTGTCTGCAAAGCGCAGTGTTTCATTATATTGTCCGTTGACATTGGCCAGATAAGCGCTGTCGGCGTAATGGCTGGCGTTGCCCTTAGTTGCCGTGGCCGTTTTTGCCGCACTTGTGGGAATATGAAGGCCTGTGAGCGTCAAAAAGAGGACAACAACAGTCCGCAGCATGCCAGCGGGCAGACGAAAGAAGATGCGCGTGCCTTTGCCCAATTGACTTTCCGCCTTGATCATGCAGGAACTGAAAAGCCGGCTCATTTTCTTGTATTTTTCTATGATACCGTTGCAGTTCTTTAGTCCGAAGCCGTGTCCGCCAGTGTAAGTGCGGTCGAAGATATGGCTCAGCGTGGTCTCGTCCATGCCCGGGCCATTGTCGGCAATGCTGATTTCCACATAGTCGGACGCTCCTTTGGCCGAGATAGTCACCTGTCCGCCCTTTGGTGTGAACTTGCGCGCGTTGTCAGCGATAGTGTTGATCATAAACAGCGTCAGTATGCGGTCGGCCTTGACGATGCAAGATGTCGGCTCCACGTCGAGCCTGATGCCCTTGAGCCGAAATCCCATCTCACTGCGCTTGACAATGTCGAAGAGTGAGGCCAGCTGGAAGTTCTCTATCCTCAGGCTCACCTCGCCCTGGCGCATCTGTATCCATTGCGTAAGGACGGAGTTGTAGCCGTTGATGCTGTCGGTGAGCTCCGCGATGTAGCTTAGCCGCTGCTCGCGCTGGCTGTCGTCGCGCATGAGGCGGTCCACTTCGTTGACCATACGGTCGATGAACGGTAGTATGCTGTTGACCAACTGCACCTTGGCGCGCTGCTCAAGATTACGCTCCTTGTTCTGGGCCAGATGGAGCCGGGCCACGTCAGTCTGCTCGGCAATCTCCTCGAAGTGTTCCTCATTTTTTTGTGCCAACTGTTCGTTCTCTTTCTGCCATTGCTGAAGCGGTCGGAGCAGGGCTGGCAAGGAGAATGCGCGGTCGCTGCGCCGCCGCATGCGCGCAAATATCAGTAATAGAACGCTCACCACGACAATCATCACCACCACAACTGCCGTCATGATGCTCAACTGTCGGGCTGAGGTGTCCAGCTGCGCCGCACGGGCCTCCAGTTGCCGGTCCTGTCGGGTCTGCTCCTGCAAGTCGAGATAGATGTTGCGGTTGATGTCGCTGTTTCTCTTGTCATTAACCGCAGAATATACCAGACAGAGCTGTTCGCGGATTGAGGCCACAAGGTCAGGCGCCTCATTGATGGCCTTGTTCCTGTCCAGCGCCCGCTGCAGGCATATCAGCGCAGAGCGGTAGTCCTTGATTTGCCAGTAGCACTCAGCCAGCGTGCGGTTGGCTCCTGCAATCTGGTAGACGTCACCATAGGCCGTGAAGATGTCAAGGGCCCGCTGCGCAAGGTTACCGGCCAACAGCGAGTCAGGCATAAAATCGGTGTTGATGGCCACAACGGCCGCGGGATTGTATCTGATTAATGCATCCAGCCGGGCTGTTGTCTGCAAATGCTCGCTCAATGCCTGTAGGGCCTGTGCTTCCCAAAAAGCATAGCCTGACTCCATAGATAGAATGTAGCATCGCATGAGGTAGTCAAACTCGTGCTGTTTTTGCATCGGGTCGCTGTCGGGCAAGACACCGCCAGAGCCTATGTTGTAATAGTAATTGAGCAGTTGGGCAGTATCCCGCTGTATGGCGCCATAGGGATTAATCTGACTAATCATGTCAGCTCCCTGCTTGTAGAGTCCGACGTAATAATAATAAGTGGAACTTACGATGGCGTATTCAGTCCGTGCATAGCACAGTCGGGCAAGCTGATGGCCGTCGAGCAGTTCCTCATCCTCCTTGATGCGCGTGAGACGGCGCTGGGCACTCTCTTGGTATTCATAGAATTCCTTGTTGCGGCTTTGCCTTTGACAGAGCCTCATCTGCTGAATATCGGCAATGGCAAGCTCAAGCTGGTTTTCCGAAAAAGACTGGATTTCGGCAAGACGCTTGCCGGCCCTTGCGTAGTTCATCTTCACGATGTCGACAAAAGCCAGATGGTTGAGTGCCTCGGCGTAACCGTCAAGATAACTTCCTGATGCCCTCAGCGCTGCCTCGGCGTAATACCGGGTGGAGTCGAGGTTGCGGTAATGGAAAGCATACGACCTGTCATTCAGCATGTCAACCTCATGATTGTCATGCCGGCCACAGGCCACTAACACCATGGCACACAACAGTATGCCAAGTATCGAATAGAGTGATGCTTTCAATTATAATATGGTTATGATATATGATAAAGCAAAGTTACGTAAATTGTTTCAATGTACAAAAAATAATGCACAAAATAAATCCTAATAAATAATAAGGAGTAAAGGTTGAAAAATTTCTTTTTGCTGGTTCTATGTTGTTGAAATTCAAGTTAAACCAGTGTCTCTACCAAAATGAGTATGATGCGGCATCCATAATTTTATTGCGTAATTGTTTAAACTTTCATGGACATGCTTCGTCATAACCAAAAACGAGATATGAATAAAGAGGAAAAATACATACTGTCCCATTATGGCAAGGAGAACCACTTCAGGGTGCCGGAAGGCTTCTTTGAAGCTTTCAATGCAAAGATATTGCACGAGCTGCCGATGACAGATAAACAATCTGCCGGCACTGTGGCCGCTAAGCCATCGGCTGCGTTCATTGAGATGTCTCGCCGTTCTCGTCTGATTGCGTTGCGCCGAACTATCATCAGTGCGGCGGCCGGAATTTGTGTCGCCATCCTGACCTTGCAAGGTTTACTCAAACAAAATTCAGGGGACCATACCAGTCACTATGCCAGTACCGAAGAGGTCAACAGCGACATATCATTGAGTGCCAATATGGATGCTTTGTTCGACTATACGATGACTGATGCTGACGACATGTATGCCTATATGTCGAATGCCCGATAAGCATACTGGCAGCTGTATTATGCAGGATTAAAATGTGTAAGTTCCATTCCATAAAATGTATATCATATTGAAAAAGTTTATACTCTGTCTTTTTGTCTCCTTAGTTTCTTTGCAGGCAGTCTGCCAGCCGCCAAGAGGATTCAACCCACAGAAGTTTGAGAAAGAACTGCAGCAGTTCATCATCCAGCAAGCGGGGCTGACTCCGGCCGAGAGTGCGAAGTTTTTTCCGCTGTTCGACGAAATGCAGAAGAAACAGCGCAAGCTGTTCGATGAGATGCGCCTCATGCGCTTTGTCAACACTGACGACGACAAAGCCTCACTTCAGGCCATCAGAAAAATGGATGAGACAGACCTGGAGATAAAGAAACTGCAGCAGGAATATCATGCCAAGTTCTGCAAGATATTGCCGGCGGGCAAGGTGCTGAAGATTATCCGGGCTGACGAAAAATTCCATCGAAGAATATTCAAGCGATTTGTAAAATCGCATGACAGGCGCTGATTTTTCCTATGTAAGAACCAACAGGGTGCTTTTTTTTTGCTAACTTTGTGGCAGTGTTATGAACAACGGATTAAACATCAGTTTTATAGTGGCCGCCTACAATCTGCCGGCCTCACTTCTAACAGCGTGCCTCAAAAGCATTTTCTCCCTGTCGCTGAGCGAGGATGAGTATGAGGTCATTGTCGTAGATGATGGCTCTGAAGAGCCCGTCATCAACGATATCAGTTCCTATTCAGACCGCATAGTCTACGTGCGGCAGCCCCATAAAGGGCTTTCCTCGGCACGCAATCGTGGCATCGACTACGCACGGGGCGAGTTCATCCAGTTTGTCGATGGCGACGACTGTCTGGTTCAGACCTCTTACGAGCATTGCCTTGACATTGTCCGCTTCCGTCGCCCAATTGACTTGGTAATGTTCGGCTTTACCCACAAGAAGCGTCAGCAGTTCACAGCCACTTATGCCGGTCCCGTGAGCGGAGCGTGGCTTATGAGGAACCATAATATTCGCGGGGCTGCATGTGGATATCTTTTCAGAAAGTCTTTGCTGGGTGACCTGCGCTTTACCAACGGCATCCTGCACGAGGACGAGGAGTTCACGCCATTGCTTTTGCTCAAGGCGAAATATGTTTACGTATCCCTGGCCAAAGCCTATTTTTATCGGAAGCGAAGCGGATCCATTATGAACACGGTGACGGATGACTGTGTCAACAAGCGCATGGATGACTTGTTCAATACAATATGCCGTCTCCATACCGTCGCATCCGGGGAGACAGCTGAAAGACAGGATGCACTCAACCGGCGGATCGCACAACTGTCAATGGATTATATTTACAACATCATTCATCTGACTCGCAGCGGGGAGCGGCTCAATAGAGCCATCAATGACCTGAAGCTTGAGGGACTCTACCCGCTTCCCGACAAGGCTTACACTCGTAAATACCAAATTTTCCGCAAACTCTTGCTGCACAAATATGGCCGGAAATTGCTGTTACTGACTAATTATCTGCTGTCTAAACAGGTGGGCTGATGATGAGAATATTGCTATTAGGAGAATACAGTAACGTTCATGCTACGCTGGCCGCTGCTCTGCGCCGTCTTGGCCATGAGGTTGTCGTGGCCAGCAATGGCGATTTTTGGAAAAATTATCCACGGGATGTTGATTTGCGCAGAACTTCCGGACACTTGGACGGCATAAAGCTGTGGCTGAAAGTACAGTCTTGCTTGCCACGATGGAAAGGGTATGACGTTGTGCAGCTCATCAATCCTATGTTTCTCGAGCTAAAAGCCGAAAGACTCTTCAACATTTTCCGTTATCTGCGCCGCTACAACGGCAGCGTATTTCTTGGCGCTTTTGGCATGGATTACTACTGGGTGCATGAAAACATCACAAGTAAGCCCCTGCGCTACAGCGATTTCAATTATGGCGAGCACCTGCGTGAGGATTGGGTGGCAATGGCTGAGCGTAACGACTGGATCGGTACGCCAAAGGAAAAGCTCAACAAAATGATAGCTAAAGACTGCGACGGTATCATTGCCGGGCTCTATGAGTATTGGGCTTGCTATCATCCGCTCTTCCCTGACAAGACAACTTTCATTCCATTTCCAATTTGTCCGGCCAGTAATCAGAATGTTGCGGAGATTGTCCACCAGCCTCTGCGCATTTTTGTCGGCATCAGCCGCAACCGCAGTGTCTACAAAGGGACTGACATCATGCTTGCGGCTGCGAAAGCTGTGAAGGAGGAATTTCCAGAACGAGTTGCCCTGCGGGTGGTAGAGGGTGTTCCCTTCAACGAATATGTGCGTCTGATGCATGACTCCGATGTCATTCTCGACCAGCTCTACAGCTACACGCCGGCCATGAACGCCCTGGAGGCCATGAACCAAGGCATAGTGGTCGTTGGAGGAGGGGAACCGGAAAACTATAGCATCCTCAACGAGCATGAATTGCATCCAATAGTCAATGTGCTGCCCACCTATGACAGTGTGTATCAACAATTAAAGATGCTCGCACTACACCCGGAAAATATAGCCGAACTTAAACGGCAGGGCAAGGCGTATATTCGCCGACATCACGACTGGATTAGGGTGGCGAGGCAGTATGAGACGCTATATAGAAAACATATTGAGAAAAAAAATGATGAATAGTTTGCAGATTATGAATTTATAATTACTTTTGCAGCAAATAATACAATGCATCATGAAGAATAAAAAAGCTGTTTCTTTGAAGACTCTAACCAAGGGTAACGTTTGGGATATACAAGAGAATGACATCTTCCGCATGTGGGAAGCCGCAGAACACGACGCCGACCTCAAGGACAACTTAAGTCGATACACTGATATTATCCGCAGTGCATTCGAGGTTGAGGAAATCAAAGTTGATAAACCGGAGATTATAAAAAAATATGAAGGCCGCGGCTTCAAGGTTGGCATGATTAAACTCTCCCCCAACGCAGAGGAGAAGCAAAAGATTGCCATAAAGAAACGCGCTATCATGCGTGTCACTGACCTTACGTATGAGAATATCCGCCACATCTCCGCATCCAAACTGACTGAGGTGCTGGAGCGTAATTTCGGCGGAGGTTGGGAGTCGCTTCCACAAAGTGTTCAAGACATCATCGAGAGTGGCTTTGACATCTCTACCACCACACTTCCTGCCAATCGACTACATAAAGCCGGTGGTCTGTATGAGAAGAAAAAGGCCGACGGATATGAGGTGTTGGAAATCCCCAAGGGTACTTGGATTGAGGCCATCTTTGTTAAGGAGAAGCCTGAAATTGAAGAGAAGCCTGTCGTACAGCCGTATGACGATGAAGATAACGACAGCAGCATTGACCACGAGGATGAAGATGCCGACTTCAAAGATGACGAAACGGATAATAACGAAGAAGCTAACGACGATGACGATGACACCTTCGACGATGATAAACTGACCGAAGAAAGTTATCGCACCACCTACGAGACAAGTCCTGACGAACTCAACTATGAGGCTGAGGAAATCAGCGAAGACGAAAACGATTATTAACCAATAAAGAAAGAGGGGACATCTTAATTAGAGAAGTCCAGAAGTTCAAATGCATGCATAATTATCTGATAATAAGGTATCATCAAAGTAATGGCATGACTTCATAACTTTCGGACTTCTGAAAATTCTGTTTTACCCGATAGTCGGAAATCCAGTTTTAAACATGCAATTGGATTGACACTCGTCCACAGAATTAATTTCGGCTCATTGTACCCCGCAGCATAGTAGTACATACCCTTCTCCTCATCCGGCTTCTTGGCATTGATGAGGAGGGGTATTCCAAGTGTTGGTGAGTTTCTTTGCATTGTAGTGAACGACATTCGCTTGTGTCGTAATTGCTCTGGACTTCATTGCTGGCCATATAGTCTACCTTGTGGCCCTGGTCAGTCATCTTTAATATTCGATTTCCCAAAGGAAAAGTCCATGGGCCGGCATGGACTCTCCTGAGTCACTGCGGCTTCCGTTGTCTACAATATTACGGAACTGGTCCAGGGTGATACAGTGACGGCCCACATCGAACAATGTACCGACCACGGCGCGAACCATGTTGCGCAGGAAGCGGTTGGCCGTAATCTCAAAGTACCAGGTGTGGGGACCCGTCTGTACCCATTTGGCTGTTGTCACCTTACAGAGTGTCGTTTTGTTGTCAGCCCCGGCTTTGCAGAACGCCTTGAAATCGTTGACTTGCAGCAGGTAAGCAGCAGCCTTATTCATCAATCCAAAGTCAAGATTGTAGTGGGTCTCAACAGAGAAGTGTCGCAGGAAAGGGTCCTTTCTTGTGTGAATGTAATAATGATAGGTGCGTAACCAGGCCGAGAAACGTGCGTGTGTCTCACTGCTCACTTTCTCGATACGCTCGCAGCTGATGTCACAAGGCAGAATCTGGTTGAGCCGGTAACAAAGATGCCGCTCGTCCAACGGGCCGGTGAAATCGAAATGACACACCATGGTGCGGGCGTGGACACCCGCGTCCGTGCGTCCGGCACCGGTAACTTCGACGGGCCGGCGCAAAAGCTTCGACAAACAATCCTGTAGTTTCTGCTGAACCGACATGCCATTGGGCTGTATCTGCCAACCATGATATTGCGTACCGTCGAAAGACAGACGGATGAAGTAGCGCTGGCTTTCGCCCGTATTGAAGCGTATGTAAGCACGGTCGTCAAACGAGATATTGCCTTTCATCAATCCCTTTGTTGCCTTGAAAGACTGAATGTTATAGGGATCGTTTTGCAGTTGTCTGGCCAGTTTGGCTTCACTCTTCTGTAGTGTCGTGCGGAGGAATGGATAACCATCAGAGGCAAGCACTACCTCATGGTAACCGTCATCCAACTTGATGGTTCTGATACCACCTGCATAAACCGTAAATCCATCAATCACGGCATAAGTCTTATTCTCGTCTTTCATGGCACTGATGAGCTCAGGCAACACAGCCTTACGCGCATAGTCATTGACCAGCAGACCATTCTGTATCATATCAGGATGCTCTCTGGCCATGACTGAGAACAACTTGGCACGTTTCGCGGCAATACTGGCCTCCGAGGGTTTCCCATTGGCATACAGCACACCGTCGACCATGCATTGACAGTCACCAATCATCCAGATTTCATTTCGTTGGCTGCTGTATACAACCACGCTGGCGCACATCCTTCGCTCGGGATGTGAGAGAAACGTTGTCTCGTCAGACTGATAATAACTGTGAATGCAGGCTGTTGCATCAGAGCAGAAACCATCAAGCGTGATGTCTTTCGGCATCTCACTTATCAATTTGGAAAGCAGCAACATGCAGAAACGCCCGTTGGTCAAGTCACGACTGAACCTGAAGCCTGTCTTGCTGGTACTCCCGTCAATGACCGCAACAAAGTCATTCGTCGCAATGATGCCATCCTCACAAGCTGCGTCATTGCCGCACTTGCCCGCAATCTTTCGTTCTATGATTTCCATTGTTTGTTGCCTGATGACTTCTTAGACGAACGGTGGTGTCCGTTATTTTGAAAGTTTGGATTGAAAGACTTTCTCTTTTTCATATGCTTGGTGTCAGGTGAGCTGCCTACCGCCCTGGGGTCGTAATGTACATGGCCATCGTATGGAATCCCATTGTATAGCTTCCCGATGAGGTCGGCACGTCCTATGCGCCTCAGCTCACTCTCTATGCCTCGTCGCTCCTCCGGCTTGTACCAAAAGAAGAACATACGCTGCTGAAGCTTTTCTCTCGGTGTGTGGGCGCAGAATACCGGCTCAAGCGTATAAGGGTCAAAACCCGTGTAAAAGGCAGTCGTACTGACCGTCATAGGAGTTGGCGTGAAGTCCTGCACCTGCTCAAGATGGAAGCTAAGGTTTTTCGTGATGACAGCCAGCTCCGCCATGTCCTCCTCGTGGCATGCAGGGTGGCTGCTGATAAAGTAGGGTATGAGCTGCTGATTGAGGTGAGCCTCCTTATTGACTTGGTCAAAGAGCCGCTTGAAATCATAGAACAGTTGGAACGACGGTTTCCGCATGAACTTAAGCACACGGTCGGACGTATTTTCGGGTGCCACTTTCAACCGTCCGCTCACATGCTTGGTGATAAGTTCTCTTGCATATTGCAAGGCGGCCTGGTTCGACTTTTCATCCTTGCTTTTGTGCAGGATGAGGTCATAACGCACGCCACTTCCGATGAAGCTCTTCTTTACGCCCGGCAGCGCGTCGACGGCATGATAAATGTCGAGCAGCTTGCTGTGGTCGGTGATGAGGTTCGGACAGACCGTCGGATTGATACACGACGGACGCTTGCAGTGTTCACAGGCTTTTAGGTTGCGGCCGTGCATACCGTACATATTAGCCGAGGGACCGCCGAGGTCAGAGATATAGCCCTTGAAGCCAGGCATCGCAACCACCTGTCGGGCTTCCCTCAGAATGCTTTCCTTGGAACGGCAAACGACAAACTTTCCCTGATGAGCCGAGATGGTACAAAAGGCGCATCCGCCAAAGCATCCTCGGTGGAGGTTGATTGAGTATTTAATCATCTCATAAGCCGGGATGGTCTTTCCTTTATATTTGGGATGAGGCTGACGGGTATAGGGCAGGTCATAGGCAGCGTCCAGCTCCTCGGTTGTCATTGGCGGAAACATCGGATTTTCAATGGCATACAGCTCGCCAACTCCCTGCAGGATGCGCTGCGCATGCATGCGGTTGCTCTCCTCCTCAATATGCCGGAAGTTCTCCGCATGCGCCTTTTTGCTGCGAAGACACTCCTCATAGGAATGTAGCACGATGTCGTCGGAAGTGATTCCTCCGGGAATATCTTCTTTACGGCGCAGGAATACTGTCTGCGGAATGTCGGTGATGTCAATGATGGAACGTCCCGCATCCAGTTCCTCGCAGAGCCTGAGCGTGTTTTTCTCTCCCATGCCATAGAGCAGAATATCAGCTCCGCTGTCGCACAATATGGGCTTACAAAGCTTGTCCTGCCAATAGTCGTAATGAGTCAGACGTCGCAGGGAAGCTTCGATGCCGCCAAGAGCCACGGGAACGTCAGGATAAAGCTTCTTCAGTATTTTGGTATAGACGATGCTGGGATAGTCGGGGCGCATGTCGTGGCGCGAGTCAGGACTGTAGGCATCATCGTGGCGCATGCGGCGGTTGGCCGTATAGCGGTTGACCATGCTGTCCATGTTGCCCGGTGAGACGGCAAAGAAAAGGCGAGGGCGTCCCAACTTCTTGAAGTCACGGAAGTCGCCGTGCCAGTCTGGCTGCGGAACGATGGCAACACGGTAGCCACTTGCCTCCAGCACACGACCAATCACTGCGGCGCCAAAAGCCGGATGATCGACGTAGGCATCGCCGGAGAACATGATGACGTCGAGCTGGTCCCATCCACGCAATAGACATTCCTTTTTAGTCGTGGGCAGGAAGTCGGTGAGTTGGTATGCCATGCTTTACAGTTCTGTCTGAGTGTCAGCCTGCTCGCTTCCCTCGCGCTCTCCTTTCCATTTGATAAAGAGCAGGACAAGCTCGTGCAAGCCATAGGCTTTCATGTTGTTGTTGTAGATGACGTCAAGACAGAGGTCAAGGAGGTCGTTGTCCTTATTGATCTCCGACTCAAGAATAGCACGCACATTGAACTTCAATTTGTCGAGTACTGTCTCATCGATAATGCCGTTGCTGTCGATGAGATTGCGGAGAAGTGAATATTTGTCAATAGTCTCAAGGTGTTTTTCCGTTACCTCAATACTTCTTGTTCCTGAGTGATTGGCTTGAATTTTCATAAGCTGCATTTAATAAGTTGATTATTTTAACAGAAAGGCGAGTATGCCCCTCATAATATTTGCCCTTATGCCACCATCGCAGATGCTTTCAAACGGAAAGCCCATGACAAGCGTCTTGTAGTCGTTGCCGTCATAGCCCACTGCGGCCGAAGCCCCGTCTGCGTATTGCATGACGCAGGCAGCAGGCGCGTCGGCCAACAGACAGTCAGCCTGCTGCACGGCATATTGCTTTGGATTGAGCTGCCTGCAGAAGTCTATGCCGCTCAGTCCCATGCCATTAATGCCATTGATGGAGTCTGTTCTTACCGGTCCTCCAGACATCAGATGGAAAGTGTGCTGGAGCCAGTTCACATCGTCGGCATCACTCATGTCTGTGGCAACATAGGCTCCGCTCACCAACATGCGTCCCCCATGATTGACATAGCCCGAAATCTTCTGCTGCATGGTGGGGGTGAAAGTCTTGTAGAACTTCACCGCTGACGGCTGATAACGCTCAAGTCCAAGTATCAGGTCAACGACAGGATAGTCATCAAGCTTGACCTTTCCGTTCTCAATGGCCTTTGAACTGCAACTCACCACATTGTACCGATGAGCAGAGGCTATCGCCTCAGCGTGGACAACGGAATAGTTGAAATCGTTGCCGGCGATGAAACGGCCCGCGAGTTCATTGCCACTATAGCCTAATCCGTTAGGACCCTCGGTGCCTCCAGACCGCTTGTTGAAGTTAAGCTGTCTGCCATTCCAGCCGGCAGTTACTCCATAGCTGACTCCGATATCACTACTTAAATCGAATCCTTGCTCCGTTTCATTGTTTACCACTGCGGGACCCGACAAGCGATGGAAGCCATTGACGACCAACACGGTCTGCGTTGCCCGCGGTTCATAAACGGCTGCCATCGTCTCTGAGGGGAAGCTCTCGCCACCCGCATTGGCCGCAGTAACGCGGAACCGATAGACAACACCCGGATCCAAATTGACCGTTGCTGAAGGCTTGTTGATGACAACTCCGTTGTCGAAGCCTGCCTTTCCAATGGCCGTGTATAGGACGTAGCGCGTAGGTGTGGCAGTTGGCTCCTGAGGGTCGTACTGCGGAGTCCAACTGAGATTGGCCTGACTACCATTGAGTTGCACTGAGAAGTTTTCCGGGCTAAGAGGGGAAATGACCGTCGGACGGCCGTGCATGCCGTTGACGAAACGGGCTATTGTCTTATAGACTGAGCGTGCTAAGTCGAATTTAAAATTGGGATCCTCGCCCAACACCATATCGTTGAAGTTTTGGTGCGACATGGTCTCCAAAATTGCTGAGGGCACAGCAGGCAACCGCGTCTCTGAATAGTTGCGGTCCCACAGGTAGCGCTTGTTCCAGCTTTTATACTTCGATGAGAGGTCGGAACAGACATTGTTGAGCAGCTGCGAGGCAAACAATTTGGATGCCTGACGAGTCACTCCGGATGCCAGTCGTCCGTCATTAAAATCTGTAGTGCAGATGGCAAGACTGCCGACGATGACCATGGCATCGTAGCCCGCATCGCTATGTACGGCTAATGAAAGCTCTATGGGAACCATCTTGCCGTCTTGTACAGGGTTATAGACCGAGCCGCCTGACAACCAGTTGCTCATCAGCGAGCGCACGTTGATGTCGTCAGAATAATCATCTGTCCCTTTCCGACCGCCATAGACGGAGTAGGGGGCTCCGGCCCATTGCGCGGCGTAGCGTGCTCCCTCCAATGCCCTTGGGTATCCGCTTGTGGTTCCGCCGCGTGCTATGTTGCCCATGCCTCCGCCAAAGCGGACGGCATCGGCCGTCACCACGCCCTTGTGCTTGCTCTGATTGCTAAGCATAACGCAGTTGTCAACACTGCTTCCCGCGTCAAAGGTGAAAGTGCCCAAATACACCCACGTACCGCCACCCATACGCTGGTTGACGTTGAACTCTGTGGCTTGGCCTTGATGGAACACCGTGTAGTGGGCATCATCAATGCTTTTGGAATTGGTCTGGTAACTCACATAAACCGCATAGCTGCCACCATTCTTAAACCTTGGCTGCCATTTTACGAACGCCGCGTCCGACTTCTTAGTCGTCTTTATCTGGCGCGCGCGACCTGCGACAAAAGGCGACTCATTGTCCTGGTAGTTGCCTTCATGTGCGGCAAAACCTGGCTCCGTGGTGTACTCCCAGTCGTTGCGGCCTGAGAACTCCTGGTAGTCACGAGGCTGACAGGAGATGCCGCCATCTGGGTCAATGACATATTCAGCTGTCTGCCAGTCTCGCTCACGTGGGGTGAACACATTGGCCCCTGCTTTCTCAAGCATGGGGATGAGGAATGGCACGACTATAGTTTGTGTGAAAAGGTCCTCTGAAGTTCCGAAAAGCTGCGGACGCTGCCATTGCCACTTGCCGTTATTGTTGTTGTAATAGCTGCCGTGAGAGGCCCATACCGTCAGATGGCGTCCGCTAAGGCCTTTGGTCATGCGGATTGGCGACGAGACATTTTCAACCCATGGTCTGCCGCTATGGTCAATTTTTCCCCATAGCGCGTGGCCCTCGTCGGTACTGAGCCGATAGTCAGGAATCAAATACTCGATGGGCATACCGTTGGTTGTCACCGTCAACGCATACTTGTTAAGCGGCTTTGGAAGTACTTTTCTGATGCGTTTGTAGACTTTGCTGACCGTCTTGTCAGTAAAGTCCTGCTGGGCGAAGGAGGCATCGGCAACGACCTTGACCTCACGTTGCCTGTCATCCACCGTCAGCGATTTCAGCCGTGGCTGATGGGCAAAATAGGTGTCGTCGGCGTGATAAGTAGAGAAAAAGGCCGACAGATTACGTTCCGCCTTCTGACGGATTTCCGATTCCTGGGCAAGAACACTTGCAGGAAAGGCTGCAAGAAAAAAGAATAAGCTAAATACTTTTGCCATTATCTGCCTATAGTTCTCCAATAGCGAACTTCTCAGGATACTTTCCCTTGAAGTCCTTAAAGTACAGTTTTACGGCCCTCATCTCATTTTCGATGTCACCCGTAGGGACAAAGCTCTTGGTGCATTGGATAAGCTTTCGGCTATAGTCAATGCCAAAGAGCAATACAGGAATCTGGGCTTTCAGGGCAATATAGTAGAAGCCCTTCTTCCACTCGGGATTGGGCGAGCGCGTCCCCTCCGGGGTAATGCACAGTCTGAATGAATCACGGTGTCTGGCCTCCTCTGCCAAATGGTCGGTGACTTTTGTGTGTTTCGACCGATAGACGGGTATGCCACCCATGCGCCGCAGCAGAATGCCCATGGGCCAGAAGAACCACTCTTTCTTCATTAGAAAATTGATTCTCAAATTCTGCGACCGCATATAAAACTGCCCAAGAATAAAGTCCCAGTTGCTCGTGTGAGGAGCCAGGGCAATAATATACTTTTCGGGAAACTCCTCCGTAACATTGACCTTCCAGCCAAGGCATCTGAAGAGTACCCAACTGTAGAAACGCTGCGAAATTGTCATTACCCGAGATTTCCTATTCTGCCAATAATATCTGAGACCTGAAGGTTGAAGTCTTTGATGATGGCCTTGTAAAAACATTTAGCCCTCATGCCCGGCTCCGGGTGGGAAATGCGCTTGATGAAATCATTGCGCAAGACGATGATGCTTGCCAGCGTGTCGTCAACTGACCCCATTTCAACTTTTGAGCCATAAAGAGCAGCAGCCATTGTCTCTGCGAACAAATCACTACAGATATAATTAATCTGCCTTTTTAGTGTTCTTCTATTTGCCATTTTGAATATCGTTTAAATAAGATTGGGTGTCTGAGATAATATGGTGACAGCACCTGTTCTTCGGAGCCTACATCACATATCACGTTCAAAGATAGGTATTTTTGGCGAATAAGCTCCAAGGATTGTTCTAAAAAAATTAAAAAAAGTGTTTTCTGCCTCATTTCTTTTCTCATATCATGGAAAAACCGTACTTTTGCAAACACTAAGCCACCACATTATATTAATAAGGTGAGGAATATTATTCATTAAATATTAATAGCAATAAGCAATGAAAACGAGTCTTTTGCAGCAAGCACGTGCACAGTATCAGCCCAAATTGCCCAAAGGCCTTCAGGGTGCAGTAAAGGTCAAGGAGGGTGAGCCTACGCAGAGCGTAGGTGACCAGGAAGAAATCAAGAAGCTTTTCCCTAACACTTATGGCATGCCTCTGATTGAATTTGTTCCCGGTGATAAAGCTGCCGATAACAAGATCAATGTGGGTGTGATTCTTTCAGGCGGCCAGGCTCCTGGCGGTCACAATGTGATTTGCGGCATCTATGACGCTGTCAAGAAAATGAACGCTTCCAACAAGGTTTATGGTTTCCTCATGGGACCCGGCGGACTGGTTGACCACAATTACATGGAACTCACTGACGCACTCATTGAGGACTACCGCAACACTGGTGGCTTCGATATGATTGGATCCGGCCGCACAAAGCTGGAGAAAAAGGACCAGTTCGAAAAAGGTCTTGAAATTCTTCGTGAGCTGGATATCAAGGCGCTCGTCATCATTGGCGGCGATGATTCCAACACCAATGCCTGTGTGCTTGCCGAGTATTATGCAGCCAAGAACTATGGCGTCCAGGTAATCGGTGCCCCCAAGACCATCGACGGTGACCTGAAGAACGACCAGATTGAAACCTCTTTTGGTTTCGATACGGCTACAAAGGTTTATTCAGAGGTGATCGGCAATATCGAGCGTGATGCCAACTCTGCACGCAAATACTGGCATTTCATCAAGCTCATGGGGCGTTCGGCTTCCCACATCGCTCTGGAATGCGCACTTCAGACCCAGCCTAACATCTGTCTCGTTTCTGAGGAGGTGGAGGCCAAGGACATGACGCTCAATCAGATTGTTGAGCAGATTGCTACTGCCGTGGCCAAGCGCGCAGAGGACGGCAACAACTTCGGTGTGGTGCTTATCCCCGAGGGGCTCATTGAGTTTATTCCCGCCATCGGCCGTCTGATTGACGAGCTCAACGACCTGCTCGCAGCACATGGCGCCGACTATAAAGACCTGGACAAGGATGCCCAACGCAGCTATATCCTTGCTCACCTGAGCAAGGCCAACGCAGAGACTTTCGCCACCTTGCCCGAGGGCGTTGCCCGCCAGTTGTCGCTCGACCGTGATCCTCACGGAAATGTGCAGGTTTCACTCATTGAGACAGAAAAACTGATTTCAGACATGGTTGGCGCCAAGCTCGACGAGTGGAAGAATGAAGGCAAGTATACTGGAAAATTTGCCGCCCAGCACCACTTCTTCGGCTATGAGGGCCGTTGCGCCGCTCCTTCCAATTTTGACGCTGACTATTGCTACGCTCTCGGCGTAAGCGCAGCCAACCTGATTGCCAATGGCAAGACAGGCTATATGGCCATCGTAAAGAACCTCTCTGCTCCTACCGACGAATGGAAAGCAGGAGGCGTGCCAATCACCATGATGATGAACATGGAACGTCGCAATGGAGAGATGAAGCCTGTCATCCGCAAGGCACTCGTTGATCTTAACGGTGCACCCTTCAAGGAGTTTGCCTCACACCGCGAGGAGTGGTCCCACAAGACCTGCTACATCTATCCCGGCCCAATCCAGTATTGGGGTCCCAGCGAGGTGTGTGACCGCGAGACGAAGACACTTGCTCTTGAGAACGCAGCTAAGAAATAATCATCAAATGATAATTATTTCCCAATAATGAAAAAGGGGCACCAGCCATGTTGACTTTGGATGATGCCCCTTTGACTTTCATTATTATTTAGAAATCCTATAAGAATACAATGACAGGCAGGAAAACAGTTCAGCGACGGAAAACGGCATCATCACGCCCGACAAGACGTGTGAGACGCAGCCGTCATTGTTCCCCGTTGTTTCTTCTCTTTTCCTTCCTCAAGAAAGGCAACCGAAAGGGATGGCTTATCGGCGGCCTGCTAATCATTGCGCTATATGTATTTGTATTCTATTATTTTTTCGTCGGCCCAACCGGATTTCGCTGGCGTGCCTTTTATGGGGATGCGAAATATCCTGAAGGCTATGAAATTCACGGCATTGACATCTCGCATTACCAAGGTAAAATAAATTGGGACCGGCTGCGTTCCAACGCCCTTATTGACGGCTGTCCGCTTCGCTTCATCATTGTGAAGGCCACTGAGGGCTCCTCACGTATCGACCCTAACTTTGCCGACAATTTCTACCAAGTGCGGGAGTACGGATTTATCCGCGGAGCCTACCATTTTTGGAGCATCCGCTCATCCGCACGGAGCCAGGCTTATTTCTTTCTGAAAAAAGTTCACCTTGAGAACGGTGACTTGCCTCCCGTACTTGACATTGAGCACAAACCCGCCAAGCAAAGCACGGAGGATTTCCAGCGCGATGTGCTTACGTGGCTGCATATTGTAGAGGACAAATACAAGGTTAAGCCTATTATATACACCTATTATAAATTCAAGCAGCAGTATCTGGGTGCGCCGGTCTTTGACGATTATCCTTATTGGATAGCTCACTACTATGTGGATAAGGTGGAATATAAGGGACCCTGGAAATTCTGGCAACACACCGACACTGGTGTTCTCCCAGGCATTAAGGGCAATGTTGACCTTAATATCTACAATGGCTCTTATTATGATCTAATGCGCCTGACCATCGGCAATCAGGACAATGTGGAGACTGCAGAATGATGCGCTGCAGGAGCCGGTCTTGTGCCGGCCCTGCAATGATAACGGGTAACCCCCTACAGCACTCCCTTTGACGAGGGGAGCTCGTAATGATAGATGTCGCGCCTTACAGCCATCTTGAGGCTGCGGGCAAAGGCTTTAAAAATACCCTCTATCTTGTGATGCTCATTAGTCCCCTCAGCCTTGATGTTAAGGTTCATCCGGGCTGCGTCACTAAGACTCTTGAAGAAGTGCAGAAACATTTCCGTCGGCATCTCTCCGATTTTCTCACGGTTAAAGGCAGCTTCCCAAACCAGCCATGGACGGCCGCCAAAGTCGAGTGCAACCTGGCAGAGGCAGTCGTCCATGGGGAGACAAAAGCCATATCTCTCAATGCCACGCTTGTCGCCCAGGGCTTTCAGAATACACTCTCCCAGAACGATGGCCGTATCCTCAATGGTGTGATGCTCATCTACATTCAAGTCGCCGATGGCATGGACTGTGAGGTCAATGTTGCCGTGATGGCTGATTTGGTCAAGCATATGGTCAAAGAAGCCCAGGCCTGTCGATATATCACTTTTGCCGGAGCCATCAAGATTGAGCTCAACAGAAATGTCCGTTTCCTTGGTCTTACGGTGAATGGCTGCAGTGCGCTCGCCAGCAAAAAGCAGCTCCGCAATCTTTGGCCACGTCATATTGTTGTCGTCAAGGATGAGCGACTTGCAGCCCATGTTTCTGGCAAACATAGCGTCACTCTCTCGGTCACCGATGACATAGCTGTTGGCAATGTCGACAGTCGGGTCGTCCATGTACTTCCTTACCATTCCTGTCTCTGGCTTTCTCATGGGTGAGCCGTCTTCCGGGAAATGCCTGTCAATCAGCTCATCGTCAAAGGTGATACCTTCCCCCCTCAATGTCTTGATGATGAAGTCGTGGACTGGCCAGAAATCCTCCTCTGGGAACAGGTCAGTACCCAAGCCGTCCTGATTGCTTACCAGGACAAACTTGAAATCAGTATGCTTGCGGATAAAACTCAAATTGGTGATAACGCCAGGTGTGAACTCGAGCTTGACAAAACTGTCAACCTGCTCATCAACAGGTTCCCTGACAAGCGTGCCATCGCGGTCAATGAACAATATTCTGGTCTGCTTCATAATGCGTTATTGTCATAGAATGTTTGCTTACTGATGGCAACGGCCGCCCCGTTATTAGCCCCGGCCGCCTGCCTGGTCTTAATCTTGGCCTCAATGTGTCCATACCCATAATAGAACGTGATGCCAACCCACGCCAGGATGTAGACACTGACAAACGAAACGACAAGAGCAGTGAGAAAAACCAGTACATTAAAGTATGACGGCAATCCGGAAGCATCTCCCATCGCAGTCCCCATGCTGTCAAAGGCCATGGCCTGTCCCGCGATGACCATAGGCATATACAGCACAACGCCAATTAACGCAACGATGATGAGGGTCAGCAAGGCTATGACAAACAGAAAGCCCCAGTACTTGAGACCGGAAAGGTAATCTCTTCCGATAACACGCACCCATCTGCAATCCGGTTCAATGAGGTATCTCCAGCCGGAATACCATAAGGGCAGTGCCAGAAGCAGAAACAGCAGCATCGACGCAAGGGTGATGGCACCTGAAAGCATGATGATGTTTTCGTTGATACCCTTAAGACCCTTTACAAAGAGGGGAATGGCACCCGCCAGCTGTGCAAGCGTTACCATGACTATGCCGAGAGCCAGCAGGATAAGTGCCAGTGCCACGACACGAGGCAGGTTACTGCGAAAGCTTTTGCCGTTGAGCAATGAGACGATGCCGCAGTTGAACCATGTGGCCGAGGCATAGGCCAAAAGACTGAACACCGTTGACATGAGGGAGGCGACAACCACGCTTGTGAGTTGCAAAGTGACGATAGAAGCGGCCACACACAGCGATGCGAGCAATGCGGGAAGCCAAGTGCGCAAGATAATTTTCTTAAGGTTGGTGGCGTAAAGGTCGAATGCCGTCTTCATGCAGCCACCGATACTCCTTATCTTATATATTTCAGCCATATTAAATAAGGTATATATTGTAGTTATTCATTCTTTTGGACGCTGCGCCGCCTAAACTCCGCACAAGTGATGGCCGTTGCTATGGCCACGTTAAGACTGTCGGCGGCAGGCCGTCCTTTGGGAAAATTCGGGATTAGCAACATGCGGTTGACGTGTTGTCGAATGGCATGGGATATACCGTTGCCTTCATTCCCCATGACAATGATGCCGTAGTTGGAAAGTTGCTGTTGGTAGATATCCGTCCCGTCAAGCAAAGTGCCATAGACCGGGAAGTCATGGGGTAGGGTGGAGAACAATTGTTCAAGGTCAACGTAACAGACCTTCACGTGGGCTATGCTGCCCATCGTCGCCTGCACGACCTTCGGATTCCACAAATCAGCTGTTTCCTGAGAACAGAAAACCGTTTCAATCCCAAACCAGTCGGCAATGCGAACAATAGTACCAAGATTTCCGGGATCCTGCACACCATCCAAGGCCAGGCAAAGATGGCTTTCCAAATATCGCTCATCGAAAATCCGGGATTGATTCGCGGGTATTGGAAAGACGGCAAGCACGTCTTGCGGATGCTGAAGAAAAGAGATCTGTCGCAATTCTTCATCATTCACATCAATTACCTCTGTCGTTGGAGAAAGCCTACAGCCATTCTTGGAGAGCCAGGCAGCCGTAGCAACAACCATTTTAGGACTGTTGACTGCCAGGATATCGCCGACGACTTTCGGTCCCTCAGCAACGAAAAGGCCCTCTTCGCGACGGTTCTTCTTCAGTTGCAATGAACGGATGAATTTCTGTTTTGACTTGCTAATCATATTGCAAAGGTAGTCAATTTAGCATCAACTAAATTAAAATGTGTGTTAATGTGTGTATTCTGT
The DNA here is from genome assembly GCA_902497035.1 of uncultured Prevotella sp. Classification (GTDB taxonomy): domain Bacteria; phylum Bacteroidota; class Bacteroidia; order Bacteroidales; family Bacteroidaceae; genus Prevotella. Next base: position 2,365 of record CABVDL010000005.1, on the reverse strand, counting down.
GAATAAAAAATATTATCTTTGCCGTGATATAAATCAAAGTAATATAAATATCCTCCCGTTTGAAAACAATACGTCTTCTTTTAGGGGCCTTACTGTTGCTCATTATATCGGGCTGCAGCAGTTCAAGGCTGGTTCCAGACAATCAATATTTACTTGAGAGCGTTGAGATAAAATCGGATGCCAAGACCTTTAATTCTGGTGCCTTGGCTCCCTATATCCGGCAGAAAGCCAACTCCAAGTGGTTTTCGCTCTTTAAGATTCCTCTCGGCACCTATTCGCTTTCCGGTCGCGACAGCACAAAATGGCTTAACCGCACACTCAGAAAGATAGGGGAGAGCCCGGTCCTTTACGACAGTGTGCAAGCTGCCCTGTCGGTTGAGGACCTGAGAAATGCAATGATGGACCAAGGCTTTATGCATAGCAGCGTAAGCCTCACAACAAAGAAAAACGGCAAGAAACTCAAAGCCATCTATATACTTCATCCCGGCGAGCCATACCGCATCCACACTCTGAGATATGATATTGAGGATGAGCAGATTGCTAAAGTCCTGAAAGGGAAATTGGACGATGCCCCGTCGGCACAGCACCTGCAAAACCGACTTCACGTGGGTGACCAGTTCTCAGTAACCAAGCTCGACGAGGAGCGCAAACGCATTGCCGACATATTGCAGGACAGCGGATATTACAAGTTCCATAAGGACTTTATCCAGTATCAAGTGGATTCCGCTGCCAACGACAACAATGTGGATGTTACGCTAAAGCTCACCAAGTTTACGATGAATAAGAATGAGCCTTTACGAAATCATCCGCGCTATGCCATTCGAAACATCTCTTACAAAGGTGCCGGCACAGAGCGTATTCCATTGCGCCACAGCGTATTGGAGAATGCAACTGAGTTGTCGGAAGGCAATTGGTACAGACGGTCGGCTCTCGAAAATACCTACCGCAATTTTGGACGGATGCAGGCAGTCAGATACACAAACATCCAGTTTCGCGAGGTGCCCGACACAAGTCTGCTCGACTGTGACATTCAAATCGACACACAGAAGCCCTCATCCATATCCCTGCAACCTGAGGGGACGAACACGGCTGGAGACTTGGGTGCTGCGGCATCGCTGACTTATGCCAACCGCAACCTGTTTCACGGTTCCGAGCTTTTCAGTCTGCAGTTCAAGGCTGCATTCGAAGCCATTACTGGACTGGAGGGCTATCAGAATGAGAACTTTGAAGAATATAGCGTTGAGGCAAAATTACAGTTTCCTCGTTTCATTGCCCCATTATTGTCGAGTGCCTTCCGTCGCCGCCGCAATGCAACGACAGAATTAGCGGTATCATGGGATTTGCAGAACCGGCCCGAATTTCACAGGCGTGTCTTTTCTGCAGCCTGGCGCTATCGGTGGACTTCTGCAAACAGACATACAAACTACCGGCTTGATATGCTCGACATGAACTACGTTTATATGCCGTGGATAAGTCCCACCTTCAAACACGATTATATTGACAGCGTCAGTAACAGAAACGCCATACTGCGTTATAACTACGAGGATCTTTTCATAATGAAGCTCGGTCTCGGCGTCGTCTATAACTATGGCGACAATGCTTTCAGAATGAACATCGAAACCGCGGGTAATGTGCTGGACGGCCTGGCGCATCTCTGCGACTTCAAACGCAACAGCGAGGGGCAGCACACATTCATCAACATTGCCTATGCCCAGTACGTGAAGTTTGATTTTGACTATACCCGTTCCATCAGGTTTGACGCACGCAATACGTTAGTGCTGCATGGAGACTTCGGCATAGCCTGTCCCTACGGCAATAGCAACATTCTGCCATTTGAGAAACGCTATTTCTCTGGAGGAGCCAACAGTGTAAGAGGGTGGGGCGTGCGTGAGCTCGGCCCGGGAAGCTACAAGGGAGAAAACGGACGCATTGACTTTATCAACCAGACCGGTGACCTGAAACTTGACTTGAACATGGAATACCGCACATTTCTGTTCTGGAAGTTTGAGGGAGCCGCCTTCATCGACGCGGGCAACATCTGGACGCTCCGTAATTATGCGGAACAGCCGGGGGGACAGTTCAAATTTGACAAATTTTATAAACAGATTGCCATTTCCTATGGCTTGGGTATCCGACTTAACTTCAACTACTTTATTCTGCGTTTTGACATGGGAATGAAAGCAATCAATCCCGCCTACGACAACAATAAGGAACACTTTGCCATCGTTCATCCCGATTTGAGCCGTGATTTTACCTTTCACTTTGCCGTAGGCATGCCTTTCTAACACGCCTAATCAAACGAGTACTTCACCTTAATTCCGCAACTAATTGCGTAATTCGTTATTAATATCTTTTATAAGTCTCT